>JAIPIL010000024.1 GCA_021734685.1 Minisyncoccota bacterium
TATATTAAAAATAAACACAATATTGCACTTGGAGAAAAAAGTGTTGAAGAGATAAAAATAAGCATTGCAACTGCAATTCAAGAAAAAGAAGAGATGATAATGGAAGCAAGAGGAAGAGGACTTGCTTCTGGACTTCCAAAAACAATAAAAATATCGTCAAATGAGATCTGCGAAGCGATAAAAGAACCGTTAGAAGAAATTGTAAAGGTTGTTAAACAGGTGCTTAGAGAAACTCCACCAGAACTTTCTGCTGATATAATGGACAAGGGAATGGTTCTTACCGGAGGAGGAGCACTTTTAAGAAACATAGATGTTTATATTACAGAGAAAACAGGAGTGCCTTCTTTTATAGCTGAAGACGCTCTCTTGTGTGTTGCTAGGGGAGCAGGAGTTGTTATTGACAATCTTGATGCTTATAAAAAAAGCATAATCAAATGATAATTGGGCACAAAGAGCAACAAAAAAAATTAAAAATGTTTGCTGAAAAAGGAAACACCCCTCATGCATTTTTATTTTCTGGACCAGAAAAGATAGGAAAGAAAACTGTTGCTTACTGGTTTTTAAAACAACTTAATGGCGAACATCAAGGAGTAAATCCGGATGTTGTGGAAGTATCGCCTGAAAAAAAAGAGATACAAGCTTCTCAGATAGAAGAAGTTATAGAAAAGGTTTCATTTAAAGCAGTTAACTCAAAATTCAAAGGAGTTGTTATTGATCAGGCACATCTTATGAACAGTGTTTCACAGAATAAGCTTCTTAAAACACTTGAAGAACCGCCAGCAAAAACAATTATTATTCTGATAAGCGATTATCCTCGGATGATAATCCCAACAATCACTTCAAGAGTTTTTGAGATGAGTTTTTATCCGGTTAGTGAAAAAGAGATCAGTGAAAGTGTAAGTGATGAAGATGCTGTTAAGCTCTCTCTTGGAAGACCGGGAATGGCACTTGATTATGTTGCTAATCCTGAAAAAAAGAAAATAGTAAAAGAACTGGAAGAAGAAGTAAGAAGTGTTCTTGAAAAAGACCTTGCTTCAAGATTTTCTTTAATAAAAAAAATAACAAAAGAAGAAAGAACAATTGAGTTTTTAGAGCGTTTGTTAAGAATATTAGAAGAAAAGATGATTATTAAGGTCAGAAATAAAGAGGATAGTACAAAATACAGAGAAGCAGTGAAAGAAACAGAAGAAATTATTTATTTACATAAAAAAACAAACACAAAAATAGAGTTAGCAATGGAAAATATAATTGTTAAAATATAATATAAATAATTATGGAGTATAAAAAAATAGTTGAAAAAACAAAACCAGAGATGGAGAAAGTAATCAGTTACTTTACTGAAGAAATGAAAAGAATAAGGGCAGATCGGGCAACTCCTTCGGTTGTAGAAGACATTATTATTAACTGTTTTGATCAGAAGATGCCTTTGAAACAACTTGCTTCAATATCTTGCCCAGAAAAAAGACAGATACTGATAGAGCCGTGGGATAAAAACTATATAAGAGACATTATTTCAGCAGTTCAAAAATCAGAAGCTGATTTGGGAGTTTCTGTTGGAGAAAACAGCATTAGAGTTTCTCTTCCTCCTCTTACTCAGGAATATCGTGAGAGTTTATTAAAAATAGTAGCAGAAAAGAAGGAAGGAGCAAGAGTAAGTTTGAGAAGAGCAAGAGAAGATGCGTGGAAAGAGATTCAAGACAAGTTTCAAGAAAAAGAGATAAAAGAAGATGAAAAATTCAAAGGAAAAGAAGAGCTTCAAGATTTGATTGACCAGTATAACAAAAAAATTGACGAAATAACAAAAAAGAAAGAAGAGGAAATAATGAATTGACATTTGACATGTGACATGTGACATTTGACTGTCATTCTGAGCGAAGCGAAGAATCTCGTTTTGAAAATTGAAAATTAATAAAGTTTATCATGACTATTTTTTATATTATTTTAACGCTTATCGTCTTGATTATTCTCCACGAGTTGGGGCATTTTTTGCTTGCCAAAAGGTATGGAGTCAAGGTTGAAGAGTTTGGAGTTGGAATTCCACCAAGAATATGGGGAAAGAAGATAGGGGAGACAATATATTCAATTAACTGGATTCCTTTAGGAGGTTTTGTCAGACTATACGGAGAAGATAGAAGTATTAATGATGAGCGAAGTTTTTCTACAAAGCCGATATACCAGAGAGCTCTTATTGTTTTTGGAGGAATCGCTGCTTTTTTTGTAGTTGCTGCTGTGGTTTTTTCAGCATATTCATTTGTAGGAGTCCGGACCGTTGTTTCAGAAGAAGATATGCAAACAGGAGATTTTTCAGATGAACAAGTTGTTATTGCTCATGTGTTAGAACAGTCTCCTGCAGGAGAAGCTGGAGTTGAAGCGGGAGATATTATTAAAGAAGTAGAAGGAAGTAGTGTTAAAAACTCATCAGAGGTGATATCTTTGATTCAAGAAAGTGAAGGAGAAGAGATGGAGTTTAAAGTTGATCGTGGAGGGAAAGAAGTTTCTTTGTTTATTGCTCCAAAACAAGAATATGAAGTTGAAGAAGGGGCAGTTGGGATAATGATGCTTTCAACGGCTGAAAAAAGTTATCCCCTTTATTATGCTCCGGTGAAAGGAGTTTTATTAACAAAAGACACCACATGGATGGTGGTTTCTGGATTTGGAACGCTTATTAAATCGGCAGTAACCAGATCTTCACTTCCTGCAGGAATGGAAGTTGGAGGGCCGGTTGCCATTGTTCAGATCGGAGCAGGAGCCTTTGATCGTGGTTTTTCAGAGTTTCTTTACTTTGTTGGTCTTATAACAATTTCTTTAGCAGTCGTTAATGCTTTTCCAATTCCCGCCTTGGATGGCGGAAGATTAGTATTTTTAGCAGTAGAAAAAATAAAAGGAAGCCCTGTCTCCGAGAAGATAGAGCAGAGAATGGCAGCAACTTCTTTCGTATTACTAATAGCACTGATGATCTTTATAACCTTTAAAGATCTTGGAATGTTCTAAAAAAATATCAAAATGAAACAATCAAAATTTTTTACAAAAACAAGAAAAGAAAAAATAAAAGACGAAGCATCTCTTAACGCTGATCTCTTGATGCGTGCAGGATTTGTTAACAAGGAGATGGCGGGAGTGTATTCTTTTCTCCCAATGGGATTGAAAGTTTTAAGAAAAATTGAAAACATTATTCGTGAAGAGATGACTGAAACAATGGGAGCACACGAAGTTTTGATGCCAGCTCTTCATCCTCTTAAAAACTATGAAGCTACGGGAAGAGACAAGATAGATGTTCTTTTTTATACAAAACTAAACAGTGGTGGAGATCTTGTTCTTGGACAGAGTCATGAAGAGATAGTAACTCCACTTTTAAAGAACTTTGTTTCTTCATATAAAGATCTTCCTTGTGGAGTCTTTCAAGTTCAAACAAAGTTTCGTAACGAGCTTCGTTCAAAATCAGGAATACTAAGAGGAAGAGAGTTCTTAATGAAAGATCTTTACTCTTTTCATGCTACCCAAGAGTGTTTTGAAGAGTATTATGAAAAGTCAAAAGTTGCTTATCACAACATATTTAGAAAACTTGGAATCGGGGATATAACTTTTATTAGTTTTGCGTCAGGAGGAACATTTTCTAAGTATTCTCACGAGTTTCAAACAATATCAGAGATAGGAGAAGACGAGATATATTTCTGTTCAGATTGTAAAGTTGCAATAAACAAAGAAATAATTGATGACAGCCCAGAATGCCCAGAGTGTGGAAAAAAGAAAGCAGACCTTGAAGTTAAAAGATCAATTGAGGTTGGAAATATATTTCCACTTAGCACTCGTTTTTCAGATTCGTTTAATTTAACTTATAAAGACGAAAATGGAGAAGAAAAACCAGTATATATGGGGTGTTACGGAATAGGAGTTAGTAGAGTAATGGGAACTATTGTTGAGATATTTGCTGATGAGAAAGGAATTGTTTGGCCAAAAGAGATTGCTCCTTTTCATGTTCACCTGATTTCTTTTAATAAAAATGAAGAAACAGAAAAGATATACAAAGAACTTCTAGATGTAGGAGTTGATGTTCTTTATGATGATCGTGATAAAAGCCCAGGAGAAAAAATGGCAGAAAGTGATCTTATCGGAATCCCTTACCGCATGATAGTTAGCGAGAAAACACTTGAAAACAAAACAGTAGAAGTTAAAAAAAGAAATGAAGATGATGTCAAGTTTATTAATATAAGCGAAATCACAGATTATGTTAAAAAAATTATTTAATATCAAGCTTTCTTCCGATGTTGGAATTGATCTTGGAACAGCAAACTGCTTGGTTTATGTTGAAGGAAAGGGGATTATAATGTCTGAACCGTCTGTTGTTGCAATAAACAAGAAAACAGGGCAGATTTTAGCGATTGGAGAAGAAGCAAGAAAGATGGTAGGGAGAACACCTAGCCACATTGTTGCAACAAGACCACTTGTTTCAGGAGTTGTTTCCGATTTTGATGTTACTGAACAGATGCTCCGTTACTTCATTGAACGAGCAAACAAAACCAGATTTCCATTTTCAACTCGTCCGCGAGTGGTGATTGGGATTCCTTGTGGAGTAACTGAAGTGGAGAAGAAAGCAGTGGAAGACGCTGGGAAGAACGCAGGAGCGAAAAGCGTTTTTCTTATTGAAGAACCGATGGCCGCGGCGATCGGAATCCGCCTTCCGATTCAGGATCCAGGAGGAAATTTTGTTGTTGATATTGGAGGAGGAACAACAGAAGTGGCGGTCATATCACTAGGAGGCGTTGTAATATCAAGAAGTTTAAGGGTTGCGGGGGATAAGCTTAACGAAGATATAATTAATTTTGTTGAGAGTGAGTATAATCTGTTGATAGGAGAGAGAACTGCCGAGGATGTGAAGACAAAGATAGGATCAGCAACTCCTCTTGAAGAAAAAATGGAGTATGCAGTAAGGGGTAGAAACTTAGTAAATGGACTTCCGGAAGAGATAATCATTAATGATACTGATGTGAGAAAAGCTCTTGCAAAATCAGTAAGAGAGATAGTGGAAACCGTAAAAGAAACAGTAGAAGAGACTCCTCCAGAACTAATAGCAGATATTATGTCAAGAGGAATATATCTTTTAGGTGGAGGAAGTCTATTAAAGGGACTTGATGCTTTAATTGAAAAAGAGACAAAGATAAAAACACAAGTAGGAGATGACCCACTTACAGCAGTGGCTAGAGGAGCTGGATACGCGTTAGAACACCTTGATAAACACTCTGAAATTTTTGTTGAAAGCGAAGAACTAAAAACACCGAAACAAAAATGACATTTGACCTTTGACATTTGACCTTTGACTGTATGTCAAAATCCAAATATCAAATAACCAAATTAAAAAATAATTACAAAACTGTTTCAACTGTCAATTGTCAAATGTCAAATGTCAATTGTCAGATATCTATTATGATAAGTAAAAAAGAAGTTGAAAAATTAGCTTTTCTAGGAAGAGTAGAGCTTACTGATGAAGAACTGGAGAATGTCCCAGAAGAACTGGAGGCGATTCTTAAATATGTTCAAAAATTAAGCGAAGTTGATACTGAAAAAACAGAACCATTTTTTCACTTTTCAGAAACAAGCAATGTTTTTCGTGAAGATCTTTCAAGGAAAGAGAACAATGGTATGAAAGAGGAAGTTAAGAAAACAAAAGAGCATAAAAATAACTACTTAAAAGTGAAGTCAATATGGGGATAACAATTAAAGAAACTCAAAAAAGATTACGAAACAAAGAAACAACCCCTGAGGAAGTTGTTTCTGACTTTTTGTCTTTAATTAAAGACAAAAACAAGGAAATGAATGTTTTTCTTGATGTTTTTCAAGACACCGTTCAGGAGATGAAAGAAAAAGATCCAGATCTTCCTCTTTACGGAGCTGTTTTTGGAATAAAGGACAACATCCTAATAAAAGGAAAAAGATGTACTGCTGGTTCAAAAATACTTGAAAATTATAATGCTTCATTTGATGCAACGGTGATTGAAAAAATAAAAGAAAAAGGAGGTGTTTTTATTGGAAAAACAAATATGGATGAGTTTGCAATGGGATCTTCTACTGAAAATTCAGGGTTTGGACCAACGAGAAATCCTTATGATCTAGAAAGAGTCCCAGGTGGTTCTTCTGGAGGATCGGCGGTTGCTGTATCAGCTGGAATGTGCAACACAGCACTTGGTTCTGATACAGGAGGTTCAGTAAGACAGCCAGCCGCTTTTTGTGGAGTGGTTGGATTTAAACCAACTTACGGAGCAATATCAAGAAGTGGAGTGATCAGTATGGCCTCTTCATTTGATCAGGTTGGAGTGTTCGCAAACACCGTAGAAGACACGAAGCTGGTTTTTGATAGTATTCGTGGAAAAGATGAGAGAGATTCAGTTACAGTTGATTTTAATGGAGGATTAGCGGAAACAAAAAAGAAAGACAAGATTGTAGTTGGTGTTCCAAAAGAATATTTTGTTGAAGGTATAAGTAGTCAAGTTAAGGAGAGCATAGAAGAGGCACTTTCAAAGATAAAAGGAAAAGAAATAGAGTTGGTTGATATAAGTTTACCGCATACAGAGTATGCCCTTCCTGTTTATGAGATAATTATGGCATCTGAAGTTTCATCTAACTTGGCTCGTTATGATGGTGTTCGTTACGGAAGAGAAGACACTGAATCAGCAATGAAAAGCATAGAAGAGCTTTATATGAAAAATCGTGGAAAAGGATTAGGTACTGAAGCAAAAAGAAGAGTTGTTCTTGGAACCTATACTCTTTCTTCAGGATATTACGATGCTTACTATATAAAAGCGCAAAAAGTAAGAGCTCTTATAATAGATGACTTCAAAAAAGCTTTTCAGGAAGTTGATGCAATTATTACTCCAACAACGCCAACTCTTCCGTTTAAAATAGGAGAAAAGATAGAAGACCCTTTGACAATGCACCTTTCGGACATTTTCACAGTAACTGCTTCTATTTCTGGGCTTCCTGCGATATCTATTCCTTGTGCTAAAAAGAACGGGCTTCCCGTGGGAGTGCAGTTGATTGGAGACCGATTCAAAGAAGAACTTTTGTTTAATATCGCTGAAAAATTTGAAAAAATATGGCAGATCTAACAACTATAGTATCAGGAGGTTTTTTTGATTATATCCTTGACTTTATTGAATTTTTAACAAATCCAGAAAAACTTCCACCAGTGATTTATGATGTTTATGAAACGGCGAGAGTGTTTTTCGTATTTCTATCTATAATTCTCATAGTAGCCTTCTTTTTCTTAACTTCAAAAAGCAAGTATTTTAATTACAGTTTTAAAGAAGAACAAACCGAAAGAAAAAAAGGGGTACCATTTGTTGATGTTAAGCTTAAAGGGAATATAGAAGAGATAATCTTGCAATCGCAAGAAGAGGAAGAAACAGAAAGAAAACTTGCCGTTATAGAAGCAGATGACCTAGTCTCTGATGTTTTGTTTCAGATGGGGCACAAAGGAGAAGACATCATAGAACAAGTAAAAAAGTTAACAGAGGAGATTATTCCAAATATTGAACAACTAAAAAAAGCACATCTGAAACGAAGAGAAGTTGTTGAAAGTCCAGAAAAAAAACTTTCAAAAGAAGAAGCATTAAATACTGTTTTAATATACAAAGAAACACTGAAAGAGTTGCGAGTTATAAGATAATTTTTAAAAACTTGATTTTTTTATCTTTTTTGCTACAATATGGAGACGCGCAAGAAGACACAGAGCGGGGTAGTGAAATGGTATCATTTAGGGCCCATAACCCTAAGTTTCAGGTTCAAATCCTGACCCCGCAAA
>JAIPIL010000025.1 GCA_021734685.1 Minisyncoccota bacterium
AACTGAGAAGGATTCATCTCTCCCAATCCTTTGTATCTCTGAATATCTACCTTTTCCAGTTTTTCAGCATCTACTGTGCTTAAAATTTCTACCTTATCTGCTTCAGTATAAGCATACTCAATTCGCTTTCCAATCTGAATCTTATACAACGGTGGTCTTGCTAAGTAAAGGTATCCTTTTTCTATTATCGGACGGAAGTATCGGTAGAAAAGAGTAAGAAGAAGAGTTTTAATGTGATTTCCATCAGAATCAGCATCAGCCATCAGGATTATCCGGTGATATCTTAATTTTTCTATATTAAAGTCCTCAGCAATTGCTGCCCCCATTGCGATAATAAGGGATTTTATTTCTGTCGATTCAAGAATTCGGTCGATGCGAGATCTCTCCACATTAAGTATCTTTCCCTTGAGTGGTAAGATTGCTTGAAATCTCCTATCTCTAGCGCTCTTACAACTGTTATGAACAAAAACCCCAGAAGCTAAAGCAAAATTATGAGTTTTTTCAACTTCAATATCGTAAACATCTATTTTCTTAGAAGTTCTCACAATCTTTTTTATTTTGTGATTATAATTTATAACTGCTTCTTTCAATTTTTCTTCATTTCCCTTGAAAAATTTTTCACAAAGTGTTTCATACTTTAAAATAGTTCTATCATTTCTTATGAATCTTTCTTTCTGATATTCTTCTTTGTTAATAAAGCCATTTTTTTCATAAACACCTTTTAACAGTTTGAGTGCTTTTTCTTGATATGTTCTATTTAAAGATACTTTTCTTTTTTTTCTAAAATCTGAATTCCACTGTTTTTTTGTTTCCGAAGATCTCCATTTTAAAAGTTCTCTATCTTCCCATTGTTTTTTTGCTTCAATAGATAGTTTTTCCCTTTTATCTGGATAACTCTCAAAATATTCTTTTATCTTTTCTGATTGTTTCTTTCTGTTCTCGCTGTTACTCCAATATCTCTTTTGGTTTTGATTCAATATCTCCCTGTTTTTTTCGCGATATTCACTATTGCTATTATAAAAATCAAGAAATCTCTGAGTCATATATCTTTTATAATCATCATTTTCCCACTGCTTTTTTGCTCTTTCGCTCAACATTCTTTTCATTTTTGGGGTACTCATAATCATGCTTATTTTTTTTCTGTATTCATTTGTTGCGCGAGTTTTTCTTGATTTTTGCTTTGCTTTTTCACTATGAATACCATATTTTGTCATTTTTCTGTGATATTCCATATGCTCTTCCTTGGGCATTCGTGTTATGTTTTCCGGATTGTTGTTTAACTTATTAAAATCTTTATGATGTTTATCTGAACCATCCTCTTCTGAGTAAATCTTGTTCTCAAGATTATGTCTGTCGGATAAAAGATGTGTAAAAATCCATCTGTGTTTCCTTTGATCAAAAACCATTTCATATCCTTTGATAGTTATTCCTTTTCCTATTTCAGAAAGTTTTCTTTTTAAGGGCATTAAGGAATCACAAGGACTAATGTCTTCTGCTTTTTTATAAGAACCATCTTTCATCATAAATTTATGATCGGGAGTACAGGTAATTTCTTCATCATTATCTAAGACAAGCTTGATTACTTCTACTCCTTTTTTTGTTTTTCTAGGATGTTTAATTAACTCCACTCCGACTGAACCATTATCTTTAATAGTATAACAATAATTTTTCTTTCCCTGTCTGTCTTCTTTGACTAGATCCTCAAAAGAAATATTTCTTCCATCGGTTAGTGCTATTTTCGTTTCTCCTGAAAAACATCCTCCTGCACTCTCTCCCTCAATTATGTATATTTCTGATTCTTCTGGTTTTTTTGTTGAACAATCAGAAAGTTTTCCAGGTAGTGCTAATCCTTCTAAAACTCCTTTACGGAGAACATTTTGTCTAACTGCTCTCGCTGCACGACGAGCTTTTGCTGAAAGAAGACACTTTCCTATAATCTCTTTTGCTTCTTGTGGGTTTTTTTCAAAAAAATCAATTAAGTTTTCAGAAACCAGAGAATCAACTGCTGTTCTTGCTTCCAAATTTCCTAACTTGTTTTTTGTTTGTCCTTCAAACTGTGGTTCACGAATTTTAACAGAAACAACTGAAGTTAAACCTTCCCTTATATCTTCTCCTTTTAAGTTTTCATCATTTTCTTTTAATATTCCTTGCCTTCTTCCGTAGTTATTTATTGTTTTTGTTAACGCTCCTCTAAATCCAGTAAGATGGGTTCCTCCTTCTCTTGTTATTATGTTATTAGCAAAACTTTCTTCATACACTTCATACTCTTGAGTATAACGAAATGCTGCTTCAACAATAACTTCTTCACTAACTCCGGTGCAGTAAAATATACTTGAATGAATTGGAGTTACTCCTCTCGTAAGATATTTTACATAAGAAGCAACACCTCCTTCAAAGTAGAAAGAGTATCTTCTATCAATCTCTCCCCTAGAGTCCCGAAAGTTAATTTTTATTCCTTTTGTCAGATAAGCCTGTTGACGAATATGACCCATTATTTTCTTGGGATGAAAAACAACTTCCTTAAATATTTCTATATCTGGCTTAAAAGTTATCACTGTTCCAGTTTTGTTTGACTTCTCTTCTTTTATCAGATCTGTCGTTGGAACTCCCTTCTTGTATTCTTGATAGTAGTGATATCCGTCACGATAAACATCAGCTCTGGTCCACTCTGAAAGAGCACAAACAACAGAAACTCCTACTCCGTGCAATCCTCCAGACGCTTGATAAGCCTTTCCTCCAAACTTTCCTCCAGCATGAATTGTGGTCATAACTGTCTCCAAGCCAGACTTTTTTGTTTTTTCATGAATGTCAATCGGAATCCCTCTTCCGTCATCGGTTATTGACACAACATCATCTGATAAAACTGCAATCTCTATATTCTTTGCATGACCACCCATCGCCTCATCAAGAGAGTTGTCCAAACACTCTTTTATTAGATGATGTAAACCGTCATTTCCAGTTGATCCGATATACATTCCAGGTCTTTTTCTGATAGGATCAAGCCCTTCTAAAACGCTTATATCTCCTGAACTATATCCTTGTTTTTTATCCATAGTTTTTAATATGTTATTTTTTACGAACTTTCCACTCTGAAACAGAATCAAGAGCAGTCATTACCTTTTTTTGAAGTTCATTTATTTTTGACGAAGAAAGTGTTTTATTCTTGTCTTGAAAGTAGATCCGAAGAGCAAAACTCTTCATATTTTCAGGAACTCCCTCTCCTTGATAGACATCAAAAAGCTCTACTTCTTTAATATACTTTCCTCCTGTTTTTTTAACTTTATTTAAAACCTCACTGTAAGGCGTTTTTTCTTGAACAAAGACAGCAACATCAAACAAAGAATAAGGAAATTTTGATATCTGTTCATATTTTTTATCCTCTTCATAAAGATTTATTACTTTCTCAAGATCAAACTCTCCAAAAACTGCGTTGCTTTTCAACTTCCATTCTTTTTTAACTTTTTCTGATGCTACTCCAAAAAAACCAGCCTCTTCTTTTTCAATTAAAACCTTTGCCAGTTGTCCTTTTTTAAAGAACCCGCTTTCATCTTCTTTTTTTTCATAAAAAACGCTCTTTCCTGATATTTTTTTAAACAAAACATCAACTTCTCCCTTTGTTTTATAAAAATCTCCATCAGAGCAAACCAATCCTAAACTGTTCTTCTCTCCTTTTTTATTTTTAATATTTGTAAATATTTTTCCTACTTCAAACATTTTCACATCAGCCATATTCTTCTCGTTTTCTGATAAGTTAGAAAGAAGGTTTGGAATAAGTGAAGGACGAAGATATTTAAACTCCAAACTAACTGGCTTCTCCATCTCAGTTAAATTTTCATAATTAAAAAAGTCAGCTTTTTTCTGATTAATAAAAGAATAATTATAAGTTTCAAAAAACCCTAAACCGCTTAAAATGTTTCTCGTTGTCCTTTTAACTTTTAAAGTTTTGCTTTCTTTTTGAGGAATAACAACTTCCTTTGGGGGAACTGGTTCTATATTTTCATATCCGTAAATACGACCAACCTCTTCAATCAGATCTTCAGGAATTGCAACATCTGGGCGAAAATAAGGAATAGTTGCTGAAAATATTTTTCCTTCCCGCTTTATTTTAAATCCAAGTGATCTTAGCGTGTCTTCGGCTTTTTTTAATGGAATGTCAACTCCCAAAACACTATTTATTTTATCAATACTAACGCTAATCTTTCTTTCTTCTGTTCTACTTTTTTCTGGGTAGTAATCAACTGCCCCTTTCATCACCTCCCCACCAGCATTTTCAAGAATTAATGAAACAACCCTGTCCATTGCTATCTCAGCAAACTCACAAGGAAGTCCATGTTCAAAACGAACTGAAGCATCGGTTCTTATTCCTGTTTTTTGAGACCCTTTTCTTATTGTTTTTGAATCAAAGTTAGCTGATTCTATATATATCTCAGTTGTGTCTTTGTCTATTTCAGGAACAACCCCGCCCTTAATTCCAGCAATTCCTAATGGTGATGACTCGTCGGCAATAACAAGAACATCTTCCTCTAGGTCAACTTTCTTCTCATCAAGCGTTACTATTCTTTCTCTTTTTTTTGCGTAACGAACTATTATCTTCTCTCCTTGAATTTTTTTAACATCAAAGGCGTGAAGCGGTTGACCAGTTTCCAACATAATATAATTTGTAATATCAACAATGTTGTTTATTGGTTTTAGTCCGCAAGAAATCAGTCTGTTTTTAATATACTCTGGTGATTCTTTAATTTTAACTCCCTTAACTGCTCTTAACATATATCGGTTGCAAGCTCCTTTAACATCAACTTTTATTCTTTCTGAGATGTCTTCTTTTCCTTGTTTTATTTTTACCGTTGGCTCTTTATGCTTCATTCCGGTAATTGCTGATATCTCACGAGCAATTCCAATGTGAGAGAAGCAGTCGGCTGTTCTGCTTGGAAGAATGTCAATATCAATAACAAAATCATTGCCATTTTTTTCAACGGATTCTACTTCAAAAAAATGCATCATCAAAAGATCCGCCAACTCTTCTGTTGGTAGAAGCTTTTTTTCAAAAAATGATTGCAAAAAATCGTATGAAAACTTCATATTAAAACTGCTTTAAAAATCTTAAATCACCTGAGTAAAAAAGACGGATACTGTCAATCTCCTGAGCAACCATCGCAATTCTATCAAGACCAACTCCAAAAGCGAATCCGTTAAACCTCTCCGTATCCACGCCAGCACTCTTCAAGACATTCGGATGAACCATTCCTGCTCCAACCACTTCCAACCACCCTGTTTTTTGACAAACGCTACACCCTTTTTTGTTGCAAATTGTGCAACTTACATCTACTTCAAAAGATGGTTCAGTGAAAGGAAAAAAAGAAGGGCGAAGTCTAACTTCAACGCTGTCTTCAAAAAGTTCTTTAAAAAAGAAACTTATAACTGATCTGAAGTTTGCAACTGAGATGCTCTCCCCCACCATAAGTCCTTCAAGTTGATGAAAATTTATATCGTGAGAACTATCAGTGGTTTCATTTCTAAAAACTCTTCCCAGAACAATAATTCTCAGTGGTGGTTCATTTTTTTCCATATATCTCACCTGAACTGGAGAAGTATGAGTTCTCATCAGTAACTTATCTTTTGCTTCAAGTTTTTCTCTGTCTTTCTGTTTTATGAAAAGAGTGTCTTGCATATCCCGAACCGGATGATCAGGAGTAAAGTTTAAGGCATCAAAGTTATACCACTCATTCTCCATCTCTGGCCCTTCAACGGATATAAATCCCATCTTTGCAAATATCTCTTCACAACGCTCTTGTAGTTTAGCAAGCGGATGAACTCCTCCAAAAGAAGGCTGTTTTCCAGGGAGAGTAACATCAAGCCACTCTTCTTTTGTTTCTTCGCTTTCTTTACTCTCTTTCATCTTCTCATTAATCATCTGTCTTAGTTCGTTTGCCGCCTTCCCCACCTTCGCCTTATTCTCTCCAGAAAGATCTTTCAAACAACAAAAAACAGAGGACAACTCTTCCTCTATATACCTCTTACATATTTTTTTTCTTTCAGACGGGCTTTTGCTCCCCTCCAACTCTTTCAAAAACCTATCTCTAATCTTTTTAACTTCACCAGAATTCATACCCTCATTCTATACCAAAAAAAACAAAAAATCAACAACCCAACCCCACCAAAAAAAAGCATCGGACGCCCCACCTCTCCGATGCTTTTAATTTTAATTGACATAATTTAACTTTCTGTTATAATTGCAGTATAGACAGTTCATTTTTTAACTGAAATAAAGGAGAAAGAAGATGGAACATGATACAATGTTATCGTTTGCAACAGCTGTTATGATTTTTTCTGGGCTTTTTTTTTATGATAAAAAATAATTCCACCAACATCGTCAGGCCAGCAATAAATACAATATTGGGAATCATTGCTGTGATTACGGCAATAATTGCGACTATTGTGATAGCATTTGCTACTTTTATTGAGTTAATAAGCGGTGGTACTTTTATTATCTTCATAATGGTAACTACGAGCGCCACGGCACTTCTTATTACAATAATAACGATCAGCGAAGTGCTCTTTCCTGGTAATCCCCTAGATGATTACATCTATAAAGGATTGTCCGTGTTGTTTTATTTTTCCGTTATCTTGACTGCAATTTTTTTGTAATATAAAGCAAAAAACCAAAATGCACAGGTCCAACCTGTGCATTTTTTTTTATCGTAGACTTATCGAGGATTCCACCCCCCCCGCGATGCTTTTTGTACTATAATATCTTTTCAAGGTCTTTCTTTAGAGTAGGAATATCTTCTTTCACTGTCTTCCAAAGAATTTCTATATCTAGATCGAAATATTCATGAATTGCTTTGTTTCTCATTCCAACGATACTTCCCCAGGGAATAATACTATTTTTCTCTTTAAATTCTTCGGAAAGATTTTTGGATGCTTCTCCTATAATTTCTAAATTTCTTATGACTGCATCAATCGCCATATCATCGTTAGAAAATTTTTCAAAAGACAATTTTTTAGTATATCTTTCTATTTTGTTAATAGAATCTACAATATCTTTTAAGTGAAGCGGATCACGCATATATAGTATCTTTTAAAACTTCTTTCTTTATTGATAGCTTTAAACTATTTTTTGTTGCTAAATCTACTTTCTTTCCCAAAACTTTTTCTAAAAACTGCTCTAACTCAATAAACTTAAAATATCCTATCGGCTCAGAAAATTCAACGAGTATGTCAATATCGCTTGAATCATTTTGATTATCTTTTGCAAAAGAACCAAAAATACCTATTTTTTCAATATTATAAGTATTTTTAAGACTATCTTTATTTTTTCTGATTAATTCAATAATTTTTTCCATTTCATTTTTCATTGTTTAATTATACAAAAAAACAAAAAAACATGCAACGATATAAGCAAAAAAAGCATCGGGACTCCGCCCCTCCGACGCTCTTTATGTTTTTTGTTTTAGGAACACACATTTTGCACTCTAGCTAAAGCCTCATTTGGAGTGAGACCATCTAGGGCGCAATGTTCTAAATTATTATAATTATTATTCCATTGTTTAATTGCTCGTTTTAATTCTAATACAGTTTTAAA
>JAIPIL010000026.1 GCA_021734685.1 Minisyncoccota bacterium
AAAAAAACCAGTTTATATTGCCTCTGAAAAAGACCGTTCTCGTCACTTTTATATAATAGGACAAACGGGGGTTGGTAAATCTACCGTTATGAGAGAGATGATAAGGCAAGACATTAAGAATGGAAAAGGAGTAGGGGTAATTGATCCTCACGGAGATCTGATAGAAGATACTCTTGCAAATATCCCAAAAGAAAGAGTAGATGATGTTGTTCTCTTTGAGCCATTTGATAGAGAACGACCTTGCGGATTAAATATGCTGGAGTGGGAAACTCCTGAACAGCGAGACTTTGCAATATCAGAGATGATAATGATCTTTAATCAGTTATTTGATCAGTCAATGGTTGGTCCGATGTTTGAGTACTATATGAGAAACGCAATGGCGGCGCTTTCTGCTGATAAAGATGATATTGGAACAATAGTGGAAATACCAAGAATATTTACCGATGACGCTTTTATGGAAAAGAAAGTATCAAAAGTTTCTGACCACATTGTTCGTGACTTTTGGCTTAAAGAGTGGAAACAGACAACTGGTCAAACAAGATCAGATATGCTTGGTTATGTTGTTTCAAAAATTGGAAGGTTTGTTGCTGACGAAACAATGAGAAATATCATCGGGCAACAGAAGTCGGGATTTGATTTAGACAAGATAATGAGTGGAAAAAAGATATTTTTGGCAAATTTGTCAAAAGGACTAACTGGAGAGTTAAACAGTTCTTTACTGGGAATGATACTGGTTTCAAAAATGCAGATAGCGGCACTAAGAAGAGCACGAATACCAGAAGAAGAAAGGGTCCCATTCTACTTATATGTTGATGAGTTTCAGAACTTTACAACCAACAGTATTTCAGTGATATTGTCAGAGGCAAGAAAGTATAAGCTAAACTTAATTCTTGCTAACCAGTATATGCCACAGTTGAAACAAGAAATAAAAGATGCGGTGATTGGAAATGTTGGAAATATGATATCTTATCGTATCGGAGTTGATGATGCAGAGTTTCTTGAAAGACAGTTCAAACCAGAGTTTTCAAAGTTTGACTTAGGAGGAATTGATAATTATCAGTATATAATAAAGATGATGATTAACGGAAAAATATCTTCTCCGTTTAAGGTAGCAGCTCCGTTTCCAGTTTCAGGAAATAAAGAGATAGCAGAGGCGACAAGAAAAATATCAAAATTAAAGTATGGAAAGCCACGCAACTTAGTGGAACAAGAAATAAAAACACGCGCCAATCTTTAGGTTGTTGCTTTAAACATTTTTTTACTTTATAATCAAAATAAATATTAAATCTTTTTAATAACAAAAATATGGAAAACAAAGAACCAACAAAAGATCCAAACTCAACAGAGCAAGAAAATCAAACAGCAGAACCAGAAAAAGATAAAGTAGAGGATGAGAAAATTGACTCTTCTGACACTGAAGATAAAACAGAAAAACTAATAAAAGAGGCAGAGGATTTTGAAAATAGCGGAAACTATCGTCAGGCAGCGGTTGCTTATACTGCTTTAGGAGATAGAGAAAAGGTAAACGAGATGTTTGACAAGATTGAGGAAAGTAAAAAAGTTGAAACAGAGCCAGTAGAACCGCAAGAAGAACCTGACAGTGCAGAAGAAGAAGTTACCGAGAATAATCAAGAAAACACTGAAAATCAGGAGGATTTTGAGACAGAACTTAGTTTAGATGGACTTGCGATGAAGCTTGGAGCAGAGCGAGATTTTTTGATTGATAAAGCGAGAGATTGTAAGGAAGTAATTCAAGGAGATCTTGAAGGAAAAAAGTTAAAGAAATTTAAAAAAGAAGTTGAGAGAGTTAAAGAGAAAGGAGAAACATTTAATAACAACTATAATGTAAGAGCTGAAGATAGAGAAGCTTTAATATCGGAAGACGAAGATAAAAGAAGAGGAGCAGAGAAGAGAAAGAAAAACTATATTAAATTCTTTACAAAAGAGGGTATTGGCAGAGAACAAGCAGAAGCGATTTATGAAGAAGAATTACAGAAAGAAGTATATAAAAAATCAAAAGTAGAATATGGAAGAGAAAAGCTAAAACAAAGAGTTGAAGAACTGATGGAAGATGGAGAAAACAGAGAACAAGCAGAAGCGACTGCAAAAGCAGAAATTTTTGATGAGTTAGTTGTAAAAGAGAGTGAGATTATAAAAAAAGCGGAAATAGAACAGTTGCCACCAAAGGAAAGAAAATGGTATAAGAAAACACTTGATTGGTACTTACGCCAAAATACAGCAACTCGCCTTCTCATATCAACAGGAATAATCACAGGAGCTGTTGCATACGGTGGCGGTTTTGGAGCTTCCTCTTTAGCAATGTTTGCAGGATATAGATTCTTAAGAGGAGCAGGATCGGTTTTTGTTGGTAAGTTGGCATCAGCTGGTGTCGGGTGGGCGATGAAAAGTAAAATAGAAAAAGGAAGGATAGAAAGAGAGGAAGAAATGAAAAAAACAATCAATCTTGACGACATTAATGGAATTGAAAAAAAATATAAAGAGCATCTTCTGGAAAATAAAAAAGAAGACAGGGCAGTTCTTCTAACAAAAGCTTTCACTGGAATAGCCGCTGGTATGGGAATGGCAATGGGTATTGGAATGATAGAAAATGTTTATTCTGGCGGCGGGGGAGCACCGAATGCAGAAAGTTCAGAACCAGAAACAGAAAAAGGAGGAATGATTGCTGATAAGGAAGAAGCACCAGAGGCAGTAGAAAAAGCTGAAGGTGAAAAAACCCTTACCTATACAGATAAACAAGAGTTTTCTAATAAGTTCATAAAAGAATTTGGGGAAGTTGGTGATTACGGAGTAAGTGAAGTTCAGATAGCTCAGTCTTTATTAGAAGGAAAAATCACTCCGGAACAGTATTATGATTTTCTACAAGAAGTGTCTGATGGAAAGTTCCCTATTGAGAAAGAAGAGTTTCTTGGAAAAATGGGAAGACAGATAGAGATGTATAACGAAGCTTTAAAAACAGAAGGAGTTGGAGGTGAAGTTTCCCAGAAAGCAGCACTTAGTTTGTTATACAAGAACATAGAAGAGAGCATTCTTCTTTCTTCACAAGGAGAAGTCTCTGTTGCTGAAGTCGCAACAGCAGCCGCTGAAACAGAAACAGAGCCAACTATTCTTCAGATCGGGTCAAGAGGTTCTCAAGGTTCGGTCATTGATAGTTTTAGAGAAAATCCTGATTTAGCAAGAAAATTTGGAGCTCCCGATA
This sequence comes from Minisyncoccota bacterium, assembly GCA_021734685.1. Classification (GTDB taxonomy): domain Bacteria; phylum Patescibacteriota; class Minisyncoccia; order Minisyncoccales; family PWPS01; genus PWHW01. The sequence continues at coordinate 3,218 of JAIPIL010000026.1, forward strand.
ATTTATTTAACAGTGATGGAGAAGTTGTTGATAGATCAGCTTTTGATAACTGGGCAGGAAGAAAAGCTCATATTTTATGGCTTGAAAGCGCTAAGGAAGCGTTGAAAAATGATGAGGTGTTAGGAAAGTTAGAAGAGCTTGGATACTCAAAAGATATGGAGGGCTATGGGCAGATGATGCGTCGTATTGGTGGCGGTAGTGTTCTCTTGGACCCAGAAAAACAAACAATGCTTATTGGAGAAGAAACAGACTTTTTAAAAGCTCGTCCAACTATTGAGGCACAGCCACAACCAGAGCCACAACCAGAAACTGTTTCAGAAGGAGGAACAACCTCTCAAGTTGAGCAGAGCGGAGTTGATGTAGGGGAAGCAAAAAAAGCTTTCTATGATAAATTTGCTCAAAAATTTGAACAAAGCAATCCTGTTGAGGCAGTGACTAGAGGAGAAGTAAGTCCAGAACAGTATTACAATTTTCTTGAAGAGCAGTATCCGGGAGACCTTCCAGATAAACAAGAAAGCATAAAAGAGATGGAAGGAATTTTAAGAATGAGAATGGAAGCAACTAGCAGTATGAGTGGTGAAGAACTGAGTAACTTTTTAGAAAGATCAGATAATTTAATAGAAGATAGAATAAACACTCATATTGACCTGCTTAACGAAAAAGAATCTTTAGTGGATATAATAACCGATTCATCTGCTCTTGAGATGGAGAGAGATATAATGGAAAGCACAGGATTTGCAAAAGAAGAACTTGCGCTTATGAAAAAAGTTGATGTTGGGTATCTGATGAATGAACTTCCTGAAGATCTTGTCCACAAAGCAACTCTTATTCAAAACCAAGAGATGGAAGGAAGTATTGCAGAACTTATGGATGGAAAACGACTCCCTGCACCTCCAGAAGGAGCGGATGAAGAGTATGCGATAAAACAGATAGAACTTGCAAGAATTCTTCACGAACTAAACCCTGATCAGCAAGAGAAACATATGAATATTGGTGAGTTTATTAAAGATAAAAATGACTTCTGGAAACATCTTAAAACAAATAAAGTAGTTTAATTATAGATATTATTAAGGAGGTAAAATAAAAAATTATGGAAGATATATTAAAACAAAACATTATAAAAGATCTAGGGCTTGATAGTTTGCCTGAAGAAGAGCAAAAAGAAGCATTTTTAAAAATTGGGGAGATAATTTTTAGTGGAGTTTTGAGTCGTGTATTAGATGAACTTAGTGACGAAGAAGCTTCTGAATTTGAAAAAATTATATCCGAAAAACCAGACGATGAAGAAGCAGTGATGGGCTTTATGAAAGCAAAAGTCCCTAACTTAGATGAAATAGTAAACGAAGAGATAGCAAAGTTCAAAAAAGAAAGCGTTGACTTTATGAACGAGATAAGTGAATAAAAATAGAATAAACGAAAAAGCCCCTGCGTTGGTTTGCAGGGGCTTTGTTTTTTTGCAACTGTTTATTTAAAGTTTTCAAGAACCGCTAGGCATACCGATTGATGGTATGCTGTATTTTCCAGTATTTTCAGGGCGTCATCCTTCCTCTCACGAGGAAGAAGTTTAATTGCCAGAATACAGAGATGGATGTCATATTTGCAGATATTTAAGACATACATAATTTTTTCAGAAGAAGAAAGAAAGGGAAGCATCCATCGGCAGAATTCAATATTAAACCGACTTCTTACTATTAGTTCATACCGCTGTTCCTCGGTCTTTTCTTCTACCTTCAGGAATCGGAAGAACGCCCAGAGAGCAGAGTTATTGTATTCGGTCGCTTCAATTAACTCCATGACCTCGTTTGTGTTTTTCCCATTTATCTTCAAGAAAGGAATAGAATCACAGCAGAGCTTGTGGTCATAGTTTGATTTTTTCAAAACAGCGATGATTTCTTCCTCCGATTTCAGCATTGGAAGAATTTTTCTCAGTGTTTCTTCCATTGAAAAATCATCATCTAAATCATCTATCTCTTTCCGAAAACTGCGAAAAATCTTTTTCAAGTCCATGACATTCTCCTTATTTTAGTTGCATTTTAGTGTACTGCTTTATATTATAATTCTTTCAACAATTATTGTCAACAAAAAAAAGAAAACAAAAAAACGGAGGGGGGTCTGACCCCCCTCCGCTTTTAATGCTTTTTTTGTTTTATCTTTCTTCTTTTCCTAGTGTTTTGATGCACTTTGTGCAAGCGGTTACACTTTTGCCAAGGAAGTTTTTGAATCTTTTGTTAGTTGTAGATTCAGGGATATGAGTTTTTTGAAGATTAGGTCTTTTTCTTCTTTTTGGAGTTGGGTTGTATCTTGACATTAACTTTTTTCTGGATCTTTCCATAGTTGATGTCTTCTCGCAAATTTCACATTTCTTAGGCATATTTCTATTATTATTTTAATAACTTCACAACTATAGCAGAAAAACAAGAAAATATCAAATTGAAATTAAAGTCCGTGGATTTCGGAAGTCAACAAAAAAATGTCCAAGGTGACACCTTGGGAAAACTCATATGTTGACCTCGGAGGTCAACGGGCTGTTGTTTTTTTGTTATTTTTTTGTTATTATACTTTTATTATGATTATCTGGATACTTATTTTTATTATACTTATTTTTTCGGCAGTTTTTCACGAGTATGCTCACGGGATGGCGGCATACTCTCTTGGTGATCCTACTGCAAAGAATATGGGACGGCTTACTTTGAATCCGATTCCTCATATTGACCCTTTTTTTACTGTTATTTTGCCACTTTTAATGATTATTCTTCCAACTAATTTTATAATTGGAGGAGCGAAGCCAGTTCCGATAAATCCTTTTAATTTAAGAGGAAAGTATGCAGACTTGAAAGTTGCTCTTGCTGGTCCGGCTTCAAACATTTTGCTGGCAGTTGTTTTTGGATTAATGATTCGTTTTATTCCTGCCATTCAAGCAAGTCAATCTTTGTTTTTTGCCTTTGGAGCAGTGGTGTTTATAAACCTTCTGCTTGCTGTTTTTAATCTTTTACCGATTCCACCACTTGATGGTTCTCACATTCTGTTCACATTTGTTCCACTTTCATCAGAAGTGAAAGCATTCTTTTCGCAGTATGGATTTTTCATTTTGATAGCAATTTTGTTTTTGTTTATGGATTATATATTTTCTTTACTTTTCTTGGTAATAAACTTCTTATTTAATCCAATAACAGGAGTTTCTCTAACAGAGTTCTTTAATTTGTTAAATGGTCTTTGAAGGCGTTGATTATCGCTGATTTCTGGATTCCCGCTTTCGCGGGAATGACAAAAAAAGGGAGGAGCGAATGACAGTGGTTGGTTAATTGTCAGATACTTGACTTTATTATTTTTTTTGTGTAAGATATGCTCTAGTATAAGTAGACAAAAGGAGTAGTCATCTTCCAAGGTCTCTTTCAGAGATTTTGTTTTTTCTGGGGTGCGAGACACAAACTAAACAATCTTTAGAAGCTCAAAAATATACTGTATGCGAGGCATGACGACGAAAGGTAGTAAATCTACTACATTGAGGAGGAGTAACGAAGCAGACAGTTTATTTTTGAGATTCCCGTAGGGCGGATCAATTTTAT
>JAIPIL010000002.1 GCA_021734685.1 Minisyncoccota bacterium
TACGGAGGAAGCAACCTCTTATTCGTTTTCCTAGGACTAGGAATAATCCAATCTTTAAGAAGAGACATAAAAACTTGACAAAAAAAATATAATAAGTAAAATTATGAGGTGTACTAACTGCACTTAATTTATATATTGTGAAAACTCTTATTTCCTTAAGGTAAAAGCAAATATTTTAGGATGTGAACTACTCACATCCTTTTCCCCTAAACAGCATCGGGGCTTTTTTGTTTTATAACTCAGGGGGTATTAATGCCTAAGGCCTTACAACTAAACTATGCAAAAAATAAAACACTTCGGGAAGAAAAAAGTTCATTTTCCTATTCCTTATCTTTTTAATGTTCAGAAAGAAGCGTGGGAAGATTTTTGGGAAGAAAAACTAAAGACAATTTTTAGAGAAGTTTCTCCTATTCGTGATTATAGCGGAAAACAGTGGGAGATATATTTTTTAGACTATAAACTAGGAAAACCAAAATACAAGAACGGAAAAGAAGCGAAAGAAAACAATGACACCTATGAAGCTCCTTTAAAGATAGAAGTAGAACTTCGTAATCTGAAAACAAAGAAAAGCAAAAAACAAGAGATATTTTTGTGTGATTTTCCGTTAATGACCGAGAAGAAAACATTTATTATTAACGGTGTAGAAAGAGTCGCTATCTCTCAACTTATTCGCTCCCCAGGAGCATTTTTTACGGCACAAAACATAAAAGGAGAAAAGTGTTTTGGAGCAAAGATAGTTCCAAGTCGTGGAACTTGGCTTGAATTTCAAACAGAACCATCAGGATTTATAGGAGTAAAGATAGATCGTAGAAGAAAAGTTCCCGCAACTACTCTTCTTAAAGCGATCGGACTTCCTAATATGACTTATCCAGGATGGGATAAAGCAACAAACGAAGATGTTTTATCTTTGTTTAAAGATGTTGATAAAGGGGAAGTTAAATTTATAGAAAAAACGCTAGAAAAAGACAGTTCTAAAAACAGAGAAACAGCACTGGTTGAGATCTATCGCAGAATGCGCCCAGGAGACATCGTTACTCCCGAAACAGCAAGAGAACTTGTTGAAAATACATTTTTTAACTTTGGAAGATACGACATCTCAGAAGTTGGAAGATGGAAGATGTGGCAACGCTTACCAGAGTTAAAAGAAAAACTACCTAAAGGAAAAGAAAACAAAAAAATAGGAGTTGATGATCGCCTTCTTTATCCTGAAGATATTGTTGCAGTTTTAAGAGAAGTGGTCAGAATGAATAACGACAATCAAACTCACGAAGATGAGATAGATCATCTTGGAAACCGAAGAGTGAGACCATTTACAGAGATGCTTGAAAGCTCTCTTCGCTTAGGTCTTGCTAGGATGGAAAGAAACATTAAAGACAGAATTTCAACATCTGATACAGCTGGATTAAACCCAGCAAAACTAATCAACTCTCGTCCTTTTGCAACAGCAGTGCAAAGATTTTTCTCCTCTTCCCAGATATCACAGTTTATGGATTGTAATAATCCTCTTTCTGAATCAGAACACAAAAGAAGACTAACATCCACCGGACCAGGGGGATTAAAAAGAGAAAGAGCAGGATTGGAAGCTCGTGATGTGCAGGCATCTCACTACGGAAGAATATGTCCAATTCAAACTCCAGAAGGTCCAAATGTGGGACTGGTTAGTCACTTTGCGTTATATTCCAGAATGAATCACTACGGATTTCTTGAAACACCTTACTTTAAAGTTGAGAAAACAAGAGTGACCTCAGAAGTTGTTTATCTTAACGCTCACGAAGAAGAAAAATATATTATTGCTCACGGAGGAGTTGAACTTAACGATAGTAAAAAAATAATTTCTGACAAAGTTGAAGGAAGATTAAAAGGAAAACCAGGAATTTTCAATAAAGAAGAGATACAACTAATTGATGTTTCTGCGGAGCAGTTGATTTCTGTTGCAGCTTCAATGATTCCTTTTCTTCAAAACGACGATGCAAACAGAGCGTTGATGGGATCTAATATGCAACGCCAAGCAGTCCCTCTTCTTAATCCCCAAGCACCACTTGTCTCAACAGGAACAGAAGAGAAGATTGCTACTGACTCAGGACATGTAATTGTCAACGAGAAAGAAGGAGAAGTTGTTGAGATTGATGGAAGACACATCGTTGTTAAAAGTGGAAAAGAAAAGAAAGAATACTTTTTGGAAACATACTCTGAAACAAACCAATATACTTGTTTTCACCAAAGACCAGTTGTAAAGAAAGGGGAAAAAGTTAAAAAAGGACAGTTTTTAACAGACGGAGGAGCAGTTGAAAACGGAAGAGTTGCTCTCGGACAGAATGTTCTAGTTGCCTTTATGCCGTGGAGAGGAAAAAACTTTGAAGATGCTGTTATCCTTTCAGAAAGACTTGTTAAAGATGATGTTTACACTTCTCTTCATATTGAAAGTTTTACTTGTGATGTAAGAGAAACAAAACTTGGGCCAGAAATAACAACAGCAGATATTCCTAATGTTTCTGAAGTTAAACTGAAAGATCTTGACGAAGATGGAATTATAAGAGTTGGGGCTGAGATAGGTCCTAACGATATTTTAGTTGGAAAGATTTCTCCAAAAGGAAAATCAGAACTAACAACCGAAGAAAGACTTTTAAAGGCAATTTTTGGAGAAAAAGCAAAAGATGTTAAAGACACCTCGCTCACTGTTGAGCACGGAAAAAAAGGAAGAGTTATCGCAGTTAAAGTTTTCACCAGAGATGAAGGACACAAGCTTGATCCAGGAGTAATTAAAAGAGTTGAAGTGAAAGTTGCTCAGATGAGAAAGATTAAAGCAGGAGATAAGCTTGCTGGAAGACACGGAAACAAGGGGGTTATATCACAAATACTTCCTCGTGAAGAGATGCCTTTTCTTGAAGACGGAACACCAGTTGATATTGTTTTAAATCCACTTTCTGTTGTTTCAAGAATGAACCTCGGACAGATACTTGAAACACATCTTGGATTAGCAGCAAAGAAAAACAACTACATCGCAGTAACCCCATCTTTTTCAGGAGCAAGTGTTCAAGACATTGAAGACGAACTTGAAAAATCAGGACTTCCAAGAGATGGAAAGATGACTGTTTATGATGGACAAACAGGAAAACCGTTCAAAAGAAGTGTTACTGTTGGTTACATCTATATGCTTAAGTTAGAGCATATGGTAGAAGATAAACTTCATATGCGTTCAATTGGTCCTTACTCACTAATCACCCAACAACCACTCGGAGGAAAAGCTCAGTTTGGAGGACAGAGATTTGGAGAGATGGAAGTGTGGGCGTTAGAAGGATACGGAGCAGCATACACACTGCAAGAGATGCTTACTATAAAATCAGATGATGTTCCAGGAAGAGCAGCCGCTTACGAATCAATCCTAAAAGGAGAACCAATCCAAACCCCAGGACTCCCAGCCTCCTTTGAACTTCTAGTAGCAGAAATAAAAGCAATGGGAATAGGAATAGAAGTAAAAAAAGACAAAAAATAAAAAGACAATAATCTGTCATTCCCGCGAAAGCGGGAATCCAGTTTTGAAAATTAAGAAATTGAAAATTCATTGAAAATTGAAAATTGCCAAATTGAAAATTTTAGTCAGTGTTTTAAAATTCAAAATTAATAATTATTAAATTATGCGTGTAGAAGATATTATCGCCATAAAAATAAAACTGGCATCTCCAGACGACATCTTGAAGTGGTCTTATGGAGAAGTTTTAGAGCCAGAAACAATTAACTACCGCAATCAGAAGCCAGAAAAAGATGGTCTTTTCTGCGAAAAGATATTTGGCCCTGAAAAAGATTACAAGTGTTACTGTGGAAAGTATCGCAAAGTTAGATTTAAAGGAACTGTTTGTGATCGTTGCGGAGTTGAAGTAACAAAAGCATCGGTCAGAAGAGAGAGAATGGGACACATTAAACTTGCCTGTCCTATTGCTCACATCTGGTTTTTGCGTGGAATTCCATCAAGAATGGGGCTTGTTTTGGATATTCCGATGAAAAGATTAGAAGAAGTGGTTTACTTTAGTTCTTACATAATCACTAAAGTTGATGAAGAAAGTAAAAAGAAAGCAGTTAAGGAAATAAACAAAGAGCACAAAAAGAGAACAAAAGAGATAAATGCTGAATTCAAAGGTGAGGCTCTTGAAGAAGAGTTAGGTAAACTGAAAGAACAGTTTGACAAAGTAAAAGAAGAACTGAAATCAATCAAGCTTTTACAGATTCATTCAGAAGCAGAGTATCACCGTCTTTCTATGAAGTATGGAGAGATGTTTGAAGCAAAGTCAGGAGCAGAGGCACTTCGTGAAGTGTTTGAAAAGATTGATGTAGATAGCATAATTGAAGAGCTGAAAAAAGAAAAAGAAAAAACCGCATCGGTTGGAAGAAGAAAAAAAGCAATCCAAAGACTGAAACTATTTATCAGAATGAAGAAGGCAGGAATTAAGCCCGAGTGGATGTTTGTTACCATTCTTCCCGTTCTTCCTCCTGAGCTAAGACCAATAATTCAACTTGATGGGGGAAGGTACGCATCCTCCGATCTAAATGATCTCTACCGAAGAGTTATAAACAGAAACAACCGCTTAAAGTATCTTTTGGAGATAGACGCTCCAGAAGTTATTGTTCGTAATGAAAAAAGAATGCTTCAAGAAGCAGTGGATGCTCTTCTTGATAATCAGATGAGAAAGGGGGTTGTCACTCAAGCATCAACCGGAGGAACTCGTCTCTTGAAGTCGTTAGCTGATATGTTGAAAGGAAAACAAGGAAGATTTCGTCAAAACCTCCTTGGAAAGAGAGTTGACTACTCCGGCCGTTCAGTGATTGTAGTCGGACCTAACTTAGAACTGAATCAGTGTGGAATTCCAAAACAGATGGCTCTTGAGATATTTAAACCGTTTGTTATATCAAAAATATTAGAACAAAAACTTGCCTACAATGTCCGAGGAGCGGGAAGATTGATAGAAGAAGGAACCGACGAAGTGTGGGCGATACTTGAAGAAGTTGTGAAAGGAAAAACGGTTCTTCTGAATCGTGCTCCTACCCTTCACCGTCTTGGAATACAGGCGTTTAAGCCCGTGCTTGTTGAAGGATACGCTCTTAGAATTCATCCGTTTGTTTGTGAGGCGTTTAACGCTGACTTTGATGGAGATCAGATGGCGGTTCACCTTCCTCTCTCTGACAGAGCTCAACAAGAAACAAAAGAACTGATGCTCTCTTCAAAAAATTTACTAAAGCCAGCAACTGGGCGTCCGGTTGTTTCACCTTCCCAAGATATTGTTCTGGGTTGTTACTTCTTAACAATGGAAGAAGACGGAGTAAAAGGAGAAGGAAGCTACTTCTCATCTCCTTTTCAAATTGAGAGTGCTTTAGAGTTTGAAAAGATAGATCTTCACGCTAAAGTAAAAATAAGAATGGATGGAAAAGTGGTTGAAACAACTGCTGGAAGAGTTATCTTTAATAAAGAACTACCAGAAGGAGTACCTTATCAGAACAAAACAATGAAATCTCGTGATCTGAAAGGATTAGTTGAGTTTATAATTAGAGAGTATAAAGACAAAGAGCCACACAAGCTTCTTGATAAAATAAAAGATCTTGGTTTTGAGTATGCAACAACATCTGGTATCTCTTGGGGAATGAGTGATATTGTTGTTCCAAAAGAAAAGAAAGGAATTTTAGAAAAAGCTCAACAAGAGAAAGAGCAAGTTGAAAAATACTTCAACAAAGGACTTTTCTCCGATGAAGAAAGAAAAGAAAAAGTAATTGAGATCTGGTCAAAAGCAAAAAAACAAGTTGAGGAAAGCATTCCAGGTGCTCTTCCTATCGGAGGGTCAGTGTTTATAATCCTTGACTCAGGAGCAAGAGGATCTTGGTCTCAGCCAATCCAGATGTCTGGAATGAAAGGATTGGTAGTTAATCCGTCAGGAGATATTATAGAACTTCCGATAAAAAGTTCTTATCACGAGGGATTTCATCCTCTTGAGTACTTTATTTCAACTCACGGAGCAAGAAAAGGAACTGCTGATACGGCACTTTGTACAGCGCAGGCGGGATACCTTACTCGTCGTCTTATTGATGTTGCTCACGAAGTTATTGTCACTGAAGATGATTGTGGCGATACAGAAGGAATTGAAGTGCTTAGAAAAGATGCTGACGACATATATCAAAATATGTTCTTCAAAATTAGCGGAAGAACCGCCTTGGAAGATATAAAAATAAAAGGAAAAGTTGTTGTTAAGAAAGGAGAAGTTATTGATGCTGAGAAGGCAAAAATAATTGATGAGTCGGGAATTCCTTCTATTAAAATAAGATCTGCTTTGAAGTGTAAAACAGTTCAAGGAATATGCTCTAAATGTTACGGATGGGATATGGGAACAAACGAGATGGCAGGAAAAGGTTTCGCCGCAGGAATTATTGGTGCTCAGGCAATCGGAGAACCGGGAACTCAGCTCACAATGAGAACCTTCCACACTGGAGGAGTTGCTGGCGGTGCTGACATAACCCTTGGACTTCCTCGTGTTCAAGAGATTTTTGAAAGAAGAGTGCCAAAAGGAAAAGCAGAAATTTCAGATGTTGACGGAAAAGTTGTTGATATAACCGAAAACAGAGTAATTAAAATAAAACCAAGTGACAAGAAAACAAAGAAGAAGACAATTAATTATCAGATAGAACCAAAGAAAGCAATTTTTGTTAATGTTGGTGACACTGTGAAAAAAGGAGACTCTCTTTGTGAGGGAAACATTGATATTAACAAGTTATTTAAACTAAGAAAAGGAGAATATACTCAAAAATACCTGTTAAAAGAACTTCAGAAAGCGTATGTTTCTCAAGGAGTTGATATTCACGACAAACATGTTGAAGTTATTATTAAGCAGATGCTTTCAAGGGTTAGTATAACTGACCCAGGAGACAGTTCTTTTGCCCTGAAAGAAACAGTAGAGAAGAGAGCATTTTTAGCAGTTGAAAAAGAAATAAAGAAGAAGAAAGGAAATCCTCCAAAAGCCGAAGAAGTGCTTTTAGGAATATCAAAGGTTGCACTTACAACCGACTCCTTCTTCTCCGCCGCATCATTCCAACAAACATCAAAAGTTCTTATTGATGCTTGCCTTGAAGGAAAGGTGGATAACCTAACCGGAATGAAAGAAAATGTAATCATCGGAAAACTAATCCCATCAGGATCAGCATTCCAAAAAACAACAAAGAAATAAGAAAACAAAAGAAAAAAAGCTGTTGACACCTGGTGTTAACAGCTTTTTTATTAAGTGAGCGGGCGATGGGACTCGAACCCACTTCACGACCTTGGAAGGGTCGGGTAATAGCCATTATACGACGCCCGCACTTAAATAAAATACTACAAACATATTATAGCAAAAAATTTAAATAAGTAAACGCTTCCAAAGGAAGCGCGCGAAACAACGCAAAACAAAAACGCAAAACAACGCAAAACTTCTTCCACCGTCATTGCGAGGAGTGAAACGACGTGGCAATCCCATCATCCTTGCAGAAACCATGAGATTCTTCGCTCCGCTCAGAATGACGGCGGAGTGTCATTCCCACCACCCCTGTCATTCCCGCGAAAGCGGGAATCCAGTTTAGTGTAGTTTCGCGTCCCAGTTTCGCGTCGTTTCGCGCAAACCACAAAGTGGTTTGTTGACATTATCCATAATAAATATAGAATAAAGTAATAGAAGTATTATCCATAATAATAAATATATATTATGTCAGAAAACCAAAAAAAAGTTCTCGTAATAGAGGATGAAGAGATAATAAGGGGAATTTTACAAAAGAAGATAGAAAATGAGGGGTATCAAGTTGAGATTGCTGTTGATGGTGAAGATGGAATCTCAAAAATAAGAGAAGTTATGCCGGATATAATTATTCTTGATATTGTTATGCCTAAAATGGACGGATTTGCAGTTCTTGAAGAGATGAAGAAAGACGAAAACATTGCCAGCATTCCAGTAATCATTGTTTCCAACTCTGGACAACCAGTAGAAATTGACAAGGTTAAAGAGTACGGAGTTAAAGACTGGATAGTGAAAACAGAGTTTGATCCTCAAGAAGTAATAAACAAAATAAAAGCACAACTATGATCGTTTTTTTGTACGGAAAAGACACTTACCGTTCATTTGAGAAACTACAAGAGATAATAACTCAACACAAAAATAAATACGGAAATAGTTTGAATATAGAGTTTTTTGACGAGAAGTCATCTCTTAAAGAGCTTCTTGACTGCAGTAAACAGTTTTCAATGTTTACAAGTAAGCGCCTCGTGATAATAAACGGGGGCTTTTCTGTTTGGAGCGAAAACAAAGAGTTTTCAAAAAGCATTGATAATTTAAAAGACTCAGATGATGTCTTTGTTTTCAGAGAAGAAGCGTTACTGAAATCAAAAATAAAAATTATAGAAAACAAGAAAGAGAAAGGGAAAGTTATGCTTCAAGAATTTTCTATTCTTTCTAAAGAAAAATTATTCAACTGGACAAAAAATATATTCATAAAAAACGGCACTGAAATTGACAATGATGCCGTTTCACACATAACAAAAATAGGAGGCGACAACCTCTGGAGAATTAAAAGTGAATCAGAAAAGCTTTCTCTTTACAAAAAAAAGATAACAAAAAAAGACGCTGAATTTTTAGTAAAAACAGACATAAGTGCAAATATATTTAACACAATAGATGCAATCGGTGAAAAAAATAAAGAAAAAGCCCTCTCTTTCATCTACGATCACTTAGCAAAAGAGGATCACCCTCTCTACATCTTCTCAATGATTGTTTTCCAGTTCAGAAACTTGATAACCGTAAAGGATCTGAAAGAAAGAAACACTGAGTACAACGAAGCAAAGAAAAAAAGCGGACTTCACCCCTTCGTCTTTCAAAAAAGCTACAACCAAGCAGAAAAGTTCACTTTCCAAGAACTAAAAGACCTATACAAAAAACTATTCAGACTAGACCTAAAATCAAAAACAGGCCAAATAGAACCAACAACAGCCCTCCACCTATTCATATTCGAGTGCTAAGCTACCGCGCGCGAAACAACGCAAAACAAAAACGCGAAACTACGCAAAACTAGATTCCCGCTTTCACGGGAATGACAAACCCATGTCCAACCCGGGGTTGGACATCAGTGAAACTCCGTCATTGCGAGGAGCGAAGCGACGTGGCAATCCCATTATCCTTGCAGCATCCATGAGATTCTTCGCTTCGCTCAGAATGACGGTGCATTAAACAAAAAAAAATGACACAGATCAGACCTGTGCCATTTTTTTTGTTTAGAGAGTTACTTTTTTGCGGTAATTGATTTTGTTATTCTTGCTTTTTTTCTTGAAGCGTTGTTTTCTTTTATTATATTTTTCTTAGCTGCTTTATCAATTGCTTTGTATGCTTTAGGAAGAAGTTTTTCAGCATCTTTCTTCTTGTTATTTGAAACAAGAGTATCTATCTCCTTGATAGTATCTTTCATCTTTCTCCTATAACGCAAATTCAAAACACGACGCTTCTCGCTTTGTTTTAGTCTTTTTTTAGATGATTTTATATTTGGCATATTTTTATTACTTTATGACATATAAAATAGCATTTTTTAACACTTTAGTCAACAAACCACTTCGTGATTTGCGCGAAACAACGCAAAACAAAAATGCAAAACAACGCAAAACTTTTTCCACCGTCATTGCGAGGAGCGAAGCGACGTGGCAATCCCATTATCTTTGCAGGAACTATGAGATTCTTCGCTTCGCTCAGAATGACGGTGAAGTATCATCTCCCCTCCCTCGTCATTCCCGCGAACGCGGGAATCCAGTTTTGAAAATTAAGAAATTGAAAATTCATTGAAAATTGAAAATTGCCAAATTGAAAATTTTTATAACTCTTACTTTTTTTAATGTTATTAATTTGTTATACTTACTCCAATGATATATTACATAAAAGGAATAATTACTATTAAGGAGAAAGATTTTGTTGTTATTGAAAGTAACGGAGTTGGGTATAAGATTTTTGTTGCTCCTGAAACTAGAGATCTTCTTGAAAAGGAAGTAACTATCTACTGTTATACAAAAAAAACCGACAAAGAAAATCAACTTTACGGCTTTCCAGAAAAAGAAAACTTGGAGTTGTTTGAAAAACTTCTTAAGATATCAGGAATAGGTCCGAAGACAGCGCTCGGAATCTCTTCAATCGCCTCAATGGAAGAACTTAAAAAAGGAATAGAAGTGGAAGATAAAAAGATAATAAAAAAGATCTTCAAGGTTGGAAAGAAGAAAGGAGAGCAGATTGTTTTTGAGATATCAAGAAAGATGATTCAAGAGAGCAAGGAAGATGAAGTTTATCAAGCCTTAAAGAGTCTTGGTTTTCAAGAATATGAAATTAACGAAGCGTTAAAAAATACTTCTTCAGAAGATAGCGACGAAGAAAGAATGGCGGAAGCTTTAAAATATCTAGGGCAATGATAAAAGATGTAATCAGAAAAATAAAACCTGTTGTTAGTTTTTATCACTTTCTATACTCTTTTGCAGGAGCAGTGTGGTATCGTTTTCCTTCTCGCAAGATTACAGTTATCGGGGTTACTGGAACTAACGGAAAAACAACAACCGTTGACTTTGCTTCACGAATAATGAAAAAGGGGGGACTTCGAGTTGCTTCCTTCTCTTCAATCAAATTTGAAATTGCAGGTGAAGAGGAGACAAACCTTTTCAAAATGACGATGCCGGGAAGAGCGTTTCTTCAAAAGATGATAAGAAGGGCAGTTGATAAAAAATGCGATGTTGTTGTGATGGAAGTAACATCAGAAGGGATAAAGCAACACCGTCACCGATTCATAAACTTTCAAGGAGCATGCTTCACAAACCTCTCTCCAGAGCATATTGAATCACACGGAGGATTTGAAAACTACCGAAAAGAAAAAGAGAAACTTTTCAAAAAAACAAAAAACCTACACATCATAAATATTGATGACGAAAACGCTGATTATTTTCTGAAGCATCGGAGCAGAGAAAAGATTCTGTGCACCACAAAACAAGAAAAAAAGGAAAATCTTTTAAAGGCAGAAAAGATAGAATCAACCGCTAACGGCACAACCTTTTTTATTAACGATGAAAAATTTACTTTAGCGGTAGCTGGAAAGTTTAATGTTTACAACGCTCTTTCAGCAGTAGCGATTGCTAGCAGTCAAGGAGTTTCCCTTAAAGACGCAAAAGAAGCGCTCCAAGAAAAATTCACAGTAAGCGGAAGAATGGAACAAGTAGTCTCCTCTCCGTTCAAAGTTATAATTGATTACGCGGTTACTCCCGATGCCCTTGAACAACTATACAAAGAAGTGAAAGAAAACTTTTCAGCAAACAAAATTATCGCCGTTTTTGGAGCTTGTGGGGGAGGAAGAGACAAGTGGAAGCGACCAAAATTAGGAGAGATTGCGGGAAGATACTGCGATTATATAATTTTAACAAACGAAGACCCCTATGATGAAAATCCAGAAGAGATCTTAAACGACATTGAAAAAGGAGTTCCAAAAAACACTGCTTATGAAAAAATAATAGACCGAGAAGAAGCAGTGAAAAAAGCCCTAAAACAAGCCAAAGAAAAAGATATAGTAGTAATCACCGGAAAAGGATCCGAACCATGGATGGCCCTATCAAAAGGAAAAAAAATCCCCTGGAGCGACAAGGAAGTAATTAAGAAACATTTGACAATTGACAATTGACATTTGACTTCTTGTTATTCCCGCCCACCCCTGTCATTCCCGCCCTCCCTTGTCATTCCCAGCTTGACTGGGAATCCAGAAATCCTTATGTTTATTAATCAACTAACAAAAATTGAATTATGAAAATAAAAGAGATATACCAGCTTGCAATTGAAAAAGGAATTGAAAAAGACTTTCGCTCAAAAGAAGAGATTGAAAGTATGCTCCTTCGTGTCAGTAAAAAATATGAAGCACTGAGCGATGAGAAGAAAGAACTTTTTGACAAAGAACGGCTCACAAATCCTTTCTCCGATACAAGAATTTTATACGGCGATCCAGAAAAAGAAGTTAAAAAAGTAATGATCGGAATTGACATTGACGGAGAAGAACTTCTTTTAGCAAAACAACTTCAAGACATAGATCTTGTCATCTCTCATCATCCACGAGGAGTTGCCCTCGCTGGACTTGATGATGTGATGCAACTTCAGATCGATGTTTTGCATATGTACGGAGTTCCCGTAAACATTGCAGAAAAACTTTTAAAAAAGAGAATCGGAGAAGTTACCAGAGGACTTTCTCCGGCTAATCACAACCGAGCAGTTGATATGGCAAGAGCACTAGATATTCCTTTTATGTGCGTTCACACTCCTGCAGATAATTTTGCCGCTCGTTTTGTTGAAGAAAAACTTGAAAAAGAAAATCCTTACTCGGTCAAAGATGTTATCAACTCTCTTCTAACTGTTTACGAATATAGACAAGCAGAAAAAATGGGAGTTGGTCCAAAGATATTTGTTGGAGGAGGAGAAAACAGAGTTGGTAAAATTGTTATTACAGAGTTTACTGGAGGAACAGAAGGATCTCCAGAAATTTATCAAAAACTAGCAGATGTAGGAGCGGGAACAATAATCGGAATGCACATATCTGAAAAACACAAAGAAAAAGCAGAAAAGGCCTGCGTAAATGTTGTAGTTGCCGGACATATGTCATCCGACTCAATCGGAGTAAACCTCTTATTCAAAGAAATAGAAAAAAAAGGAGTAAAAATATTCCCCTGCGGAGGACTAATAAGAAAATAATCCCCGTCATTGCGAGGAGCGAAGCGACGTGGCAATCCCTTGAACCCCCCCGTCATTCCCGCCCTCCCCCGTCATTCCCAACTTGATTGGGAATCCAGTTTTGAATTTTGAATTTAGTATTTTGAATTTATTTAGAATTTGGTGCTTAGAATTTAGAATTTATTTTTTTTGTCATGTATGTCCCCCTCAACTCATACCCGTTACTCCTCCAGTAATCCCTCGTCCCAACCCCTGCTATCACTGCAATCTTATCTTTCTTAAAATCTTCTCTTGCAATCTCTTCCGCTTTTTTAATAAGCATCCTTCCCATTCCTTTGTGTTGTGGGGAGTATAGAAAATCTCCCTTATCAGATATTGAAATTGAACTTCCGTAAGTTTTTATTTCTCTTATAATCGCAGAGTGATTATTATCACGAAGCCGAAGAAGAGCATAAATAGTGTCTTTCTCTTTATTTTCTAAAGAAAGAAAAACTTCTTCTCCTCCAGAGGCTTGATATCTTTCTTCATAAAGAAAAACTTCTTCTCCGTGCTTGTATCTCTCTCGCACCTCTCTACAACGGATACATTTGCATCGCCAGCCCTCGTTATTTGCCTTTCTCGCGATAACTTCTCTCAGGTTTGATGTTTTACACCCACCGCCGATACTTTCCGCTGGAATGTCCCGAAAAAGGCGTTGGATCCGAACATAAGAAGGGATAATATCTTTCTTTATCTTTAATATTATCTCTACCAACTCATCTCCGCTAAACGAAACATATTGTTTGCTCTTCCAAAGAGAGTAAAGGGGAGTGCCTTCCATAACCAAACACGGATATATTTTTAAAAAATCAGGACGAAAATCAGAATCAGAAAACATCCTTTCAAAAGTTTCAACATCTTTTTCAGGAGAACTTTTTGGAAGATTAAGCATTACTTGATAACACACTTTAAACCCAGCTTCTTTTAAAAGTTTTGTTGCTTCTATCGTTTCTTTTACTCCGTGCCCTCGTTTTATGAAACTTAAAACATCATCAAACAGTGATTGAACTCCCAGCTCAACCATCGTAACTCCCAAAATTCGCAACTTCTTCACTTCTTCTTTGTCTATGTAATCAGGTCTTGTTTCAACCGAAAGACAAACAATGCGGTGCTTTGCCTTCTCATTCTTCTCTTGAGCCTCTTTCAGGGTTGCACTTTTCTCTCCATTACACGCCTCGTAGCAACTTTTAATAAACCAGATCTTGTAAATATCTGGATAAAAAGACCAAGTTCCACCAACAATCCGAACTTCCAACTTTTCAGTAGTGTGCCCGGTTTCTTCCAACGCTTTCAATCTTGTCCTAATCTGTTTCACCGGATGAAAGTTGTTGTTAAAAGCACGCATCGCCGCTGGTTCGTTCTTCAAGTAACTCTTCGGCATTCCCTTTTCTTCAGGGCAGTAGATACATCTACCAGGGCAAGGAAACGGCTTTGTTAAAACCGAAACATTAACCACTCCTGATAACGATCTAACCGGACGAGTTCTCAAAACAGAAACAACTTTTTCATCTCTTTCTTTATTTTTGTGGTAGAATTTAAGAAGAGAAGAATTTGTTGGAGTAGAAACCTTGTATTTTTTGGAAGCAACTTTCTTTGCTTTCTCTAACTCTTCCCTCGTTTTTATCTCTCCTCGTTTTATCTTTTCAATTATCTCTTGATTTATATCCATATGAAAAATAAAGACGCACAAAACATAATGAGAAACCTGCAGAAAGATTACAACCTAACGGCAGAATCTTTCTCTGCTACTCGTGACAGAATGTGGCCTGAGTTAAAATTCTTGTTTGATTATAGCAAAAAAAACGAAAAAGTTCTTGATCTAGGGTGCGGAAACGGAAGATTTTCAAAGTATCTTCAAGAAACAGATTACACCGGAGCTGATTTTTCAGAAAAAATGATAGAGCAAGCAAAAAAAAGATTTCCCGACAAAAAATTCGTAGTAGCAGATGTCCTCAACCTCCCCTTTGAAGACAACTATTTTGACAAGATATACTCCGTAGCAATGATCCACCAGATCCCATCCCACAAGTATCGCCTCGAAGCCCTCCTAGAAATAAAAAGAACCCTAAAACCCACCGGCCAAATCTTCCTAACCGCATGGAAAGCGGAGCGGGGTTGGGGCTCGCACCGCTTTGAGCGGGGGGAGGGGAAGGATGTTTTTCTGAAAAGAGAAAGATATTACTATCTTTTTGAAAAAGGAGAACTATCCGAACTAGCAGAAGAAGCAGGATTCAAAGTAAAAGAAGAAGGCTTGGCACAACAAGACAACAGGAGTAATATATACATAGTAGCAAGGAAATAGGCATTTGACATTTGACATTTGACTGTCATTCTGAGCGAAGCGAAGAATCCCATCATCTTTGCAGTCCACGAGAGATTGCCACGGGCTAAAGCCCTCGCAATGACGATGGAGTGTCACTCCCACATTCTTTGTCATTCCCGCGAAAGCGGGAATCCAGTTTTGAAAATTAAAAAATTGAAAATTCATTGAAAATTGTCAAATTGAAAATTGAAAATTTTAGTCATTAATTCAAAATTACTCAAACTTGCTTTATTGAAAAAGGAGTCAGGTACCTTTTTTAGAAAAATCTAGTATCATAATAATAACAAACATAATATGAAAAACTTAGGAATATCTTTAATCTTTGTAGGAATCGCTATCATCTTATTAGTAATGTTTTTTGCTTTTCAGATCTTTGTCCAAGAGGAAGAGCCACCTATGGTATTCAAAGAGAGAGAAGTGATGATTAGCGATGTTTTTGGAGGAATACCAGTAGCAACTGAAAACGGCGAAGAGATGGAGATAGCAATTGGAGAAGGTGTAAAAATAGAAGATGTTTTTCCAATAAACAAAACCCTAAACCTCTCCGCATTCTCAATCTTCGCTTTCATAATCTTCTCCGGAGCAGTAAAACTAACAAAAATAGGAATAGAAATAAAGCGTGACAATTGACAATTAACAATTGACCTTTGACACATCACTGTCATTCCCACCCATCTGTCATTCCCGCGAAAGCGGGAATCCAGTCAAAAGTCACATGTCAACTGTCAAATGTCACTCTGCTTATTGACTTAATCCTTGTTTTAGTGTATATTGAAGGGCATAGGATACGAACCAAACAACCTTTAGAAACTGATAAATGAGTTGATTTCAAGAAACGACGACCTAGCTACATTGAGGAGGAGTGACGCAGAAATCAGCCATTTATCAGCTTCCCGTAGGGCGGATCAATTTTATCCATATTCTGCGTTATTCGTGAACAAGGTATTTGGCAATACCTTTTATCACTCACGCCTTGAATATGAATAAAATTGATTCCGCTAAAGATCATTTGGTTCGTGTCCTATGCCCTGACTTGGGGATGCACGTTTCGACAAAATCTCATAGGAAAATATTGCAAGCCGAGCACAATCTCGTAAATCTTGACTTTCACAATAAGTGCCAACTTATTTAAAGAAGAACCTGCATTGGCATTAGCTTAAACGCAGGCGTTCCCTTCCTGATTTCTCATAGGGGAGAGTGAATGTCATAAATGAGGATATGAGATTAAAATTTGAACTTTGTTTTAATCTTGAAAAAAATAAAGTTCGGGAGTAGAAAAATTTTTTCCGATTTAATTTTCTTACTTCTTTAACCCCCAATCGGAATAAGCTTGTAGATGTATTTTTCTTGACTTTTGGACGGGAGTTCAATCTCCCCATCTCCACATAACTTATATAAAATTTGAAAAAGAAAATAATTCCCGCAAACAATAAAATAAGAGCAAGAGAAGTGAGAGTTGTTACCGTTGATGGAGAGAACTTTGGCGTTGTTCCAATTGAAAAAGCACTGGAGCTTGCGAAAGAAAGAGAACTTGATCTTGTTCAGATTACTGATAATGTTGTTCCGCCTGTCTGTAAAATAATAGATTACGGAAAGTATCTTTATAAAGAAAACAAGAAGAAGAGAAAGCAGAAAACAGTAACTAAATCACAAGTTAAATCTGTTCGCCTTGGCTTTGCAATATCTGATCACGATATGGAAATAAGAGCTAATTCAACAGAGAAATTTTTAAATCAAGGAAGCACCGTTCGCGTTATTCTCCCACTGAAAGGAAGACAAAAAGCACTTGAAAGTGTTGCTCGCGAAAAACTAAAGTTTTTCATAGAGATGGTTGAAAAGAAGAACGAAATAAAAATAGAAAAAGAAATATCAAAAGAGCCTCGTGGATTAACAGTTGTAATCTCAGGGGCAAACTCGTAACCTTTTAGAAAAATGAAAAAAACAAGCCAAAAACCAAAAACAAGAAAATCTATATCAAAAAGATTTAAAATAACAAAAAACGGAAAAGTTATGCGCCGTCGCACAGGGCAGATGCATTACCGTGCAAAAATGAACGGAGACGAAAGAAGAACCCTCCGCCGTTTCGTAGAAATGTCCCCAGAAGAATCAAAAAAAATAAAAAAATCATTAACATACTAGCTAAAATTTTCAATTTGACAATTTTCAATTTTCAAATCCTAAGCACTAAATCCTAAACTCTAAACAAACCCAAAATCCAAATGACAAAAATCCAAAACAAAAACACTGTCATTCTGAGCGAAGCGAAGAATCTCGTTTTGAATTTAGTATTTAGAATTTAGAGTTTATCATTTTAAATTTGTAATTTATTTTTGAAAATTGCCAAATTGAAAATTGAAAATTTTATAAAACTATGCCTAGAGTAAAAAGAGGAACAACTGCACATAAGAGAAGAAAAAATGTTTTGCGAGAAGCAAAGGGTTTTCGTTGGGGAAGAAGCACAAAGTTCAAAGCCGCTAAACAGGCTTTAATGAAAGCTTGGAGTTACTCTTACCGTGACCGAAAGGTAAAGAAGAGAACAATGAGAAGACTATGGAACATCTCCATCAACACCGCCTGCAGAGAAAACGGAATAATCTATCGCGATTTCATCTTTAAACTAAGAGAAAAAAACATAAAACTAAACCGAAAAGTTTTAAGCGAGATAGCAAACAACCGTCCAGAAACGTTTGTTAAGATCTTAGAAGAAGTAAAGAAGTAAAGAAACAACAAAACAATAAAAAATCGCGGGGCCTAACCTCGCGATTTTTTCGTTTCATTTAAAGTCGTCTTAAATCTCTTTCAATTGTTTTTCTTTTCAGTGCTTCTCGCTTGTCGTACTTCTTTTTTCCTCTTCCGACTCCGATCTCTAGTTTAATCAATCTTTTTTTCGTATAAATACTTAGAGGAATAATAGAAATTCCTCGCTCTTTCTTTTTTCCAGAAAGATAATCAATCTGCTTTCTACTTAAAAGCAGTTTTCTTTTTCTTCGTGGGTCGTAATTTTCAGAGGTGTTTTTTGGTTGATAGGGGGAGATGTGGCAGTTAACAAGAAAGCACTCGTTGTCATCAACAGAAACAAAAGCACCAACAAGCGAAGCCTTCCCTTCGCGCACTGCTTTAACCTCTTTCCCAAGTAAAACAATTCCCGCCTCCATCTTCTCTAAGATGTGGTAATCAAAAGTAGCTTTCTTGTTCTTAACTAAAACAGGCATTAACCCAATTCTACCACAAAACAAAATGTTTCCAAAGGAAACACGCAAAACAACGCGAAACTTTTCCCTCCGTCATTCTGAAGGAGGGAAACGACTGAAGAATCCCATCACCTCTGCAATCACCATGAGATTCTTCACTTCACTACGCTCCGTTCAGAATGACAGTGGGGTATCATTCCCACCCCCCCTGTCATTCCCGCAAAAGCGGGAATCCAGTCAATAGTCAAAAGTCACATGTCAAATGTCAATTGTCAACCACCATTGGGCTTGCTCATAAATTATGTTATAATAATTACTATGATTAAGCGCGAGATAGAAAAAATCATCAAAGACTGTTCAGGTGAAGATGGAAAAGTTGAGAAGCCGATCTCTGAACACGGGGATTACGCTTCCAGCGTTGCTTTTGATATTGCCAAGAAAGAAAAGAGAAACCCAAATCAGATCGCTGAAGAACTTAAAGATAAAATAAAATCAGAACTCTTTGAAAAAGTGGAGGTGAAAGGAGGGTTTTTAAACTTTTTTATCGCTGAAGACGCATTAAAAAAAGAAATCTCCTTGATCTTAGAACAGAAAGAAGAGTACGGAAGAGGAAACAAAGAAAAAACAGTAGTTGTTGATTACTCCTCACCAAACATTGCAAAGCCGTTTGGAATAGGACACCTCCGCTCCACAATAATCGGTCAAGCAATATATAACATCTATAATTTTTGGGGGTGGAAGACTATCGGCGTTAATCACTTAGGTGATTGGGGAACGCAGTATGGAAAGATAATTTGCCAGATAAAAAAAGAAAACTTGGATCCAGAAAAACTCTCTATAAAAGAACTTGAAGCAGTTTATGTTCGCTTTCACAAAGAAGCGGACGAAGACCCAGAGATAGAAAAAGAAGGAAGAGAGTGGTTTCACAAGCTGGAGAGAGGAGACGAAGAAGCAGTCAGAATGTGGGAGATATGCCGAAAAAAAAGCATTGAAGAGTTTAACAAGATATATCAAAAATTAGGAGTAGCAATAGATCACACCACCGGAGAAAGTTTTTATCAGGACAAGATTCAAGCAGTAATAGACGAAGCAGTTGAAAAGAAGGTAGCCGTAGAAAGCGAAGGAGCGCTCGTTGTCCACTTTCAAGATATGCCATCAGTTATAATCCAGAAGTCAGACGAAAGCACAACCTATCTTGCTCGCGATTTATCAGCAGTGAAGTATCGCCTTGAAACTTTTTCTCCCGATCTTTTTATATACGAAGTGGGCGCAGAACAAACACTGTATATGAAACAGCTGTTTGCCACCGTAGAAAAATTAGGATGGGCAAAAAAAGAACAGTTTGTTCATATGGCGCACGGGTTGTTTCGACTTAAAGACGGAAAACTTTCTACTAGAAAAGGGAAAACAATTCACCTTGAAGAAGTGCTTTCTCTTGCTGAAGAAAAAGCAAAAAAAATAATAGAAGATTCACTTTCTAGTGATCTTACAGAACAAGAAAAAGAAAAGATCTCTGAAACAGTGGCGATGGGAGCGGTTAAGTATAACGGACTAAAAAGTCACCACCGTCGCGATGTAGTTTTTGATTGGGATAGGGTGCTTGCCCTAAAAGGTGATTCAGGACCATACTTACAATACACCTGTGTTCGTTGCAAAAGAGTTCTTGAAAAAGCAGGAGAGGGAGATTTTTCTGAAACAGAGAAGTTTAATGAAAACGAAAGAAAGTTAGCTTTGCGATTAGTTGAGTTCAAAGAAGTAGTTGAAGTTGCCGGAGAAACTTTTTCTCCAAACATAATTGCCGACTATGCACACCGATTAGCAAAAGATTTTAACCTTCTATATGAAGGGACAAAAATAGTAGGAAGCAAAAAAAGAATTGTCCTAACAAAAGCAACAAAAAATGTCCTAACAACCAGCCTATCACTCCTAACTGTATCACTTCCGGACAAAATGTGAGGAGGTAGGACACACCCTTCTTGTCATTCTGAGCGAAGCGAAGAATCCCATCATCTTTGCAAAAACCATGAGATTCTTCACTTCACTTTGTTCCGTTCAGAATGACGGTGGAATGTCATTCCCAGCTTGACTGGGAATCCAGAAATCAGCGTTTTCAAAATTCAAAATTCGTAATTCAAAATTAAACCATGGATAATCAAAAAGGAATCTTCTCCGAGGAGGAAGAAAAAGTAATCTCTTTCTGGGAGAAACAAAATATTTTTAAAAAGTCAGTTGAAAAAGATGCTCCCAACGGAAGTTACATCTTTTATGACGGCCCTCCGTTCATAACTGGACTTCCTCACTACGCAACTCTTCTCCCCAGCATCGCAAAAGATGTAATTCCCCGATACTTCACAATGAAAGGGTATCGCGTTGATCGTGTTTGGGGATGGGACTGCCACGGGCTTCCCGCTGAAAACAAAGTTGAAGAAAAGTTGGAACTAAAAAACAAAAAAGACATTGAAGAACTCGGTGTTGATAAATTTGTTAATGCCTGTTTTGACTATGTCCGAACTGGTTCTGAACAGTGGAAGTGGTATATCGACCGAATCGGAAGATGGGTTGACTTAGACAACGCCTACAAAACAATGGATCTCAACTTTATGGAGAGTGTTATCTGGGCGTTCAAAGAACTTCACGAAAAAGGACTAATCTACGAGGGACACCGGACATCACTTCACTGTCCTCGTTGTGCAACCCCTCTCTCAAAATTTGAGATAACAATGGATGCTGATTCTTATAAAGATATTGAAGAAGAAGCGATCGTTGTTCGTTTCAAACTTGAAAACGGAAGATACCTTCTCTCGTGGACAACTACTCCGTGGACGATTCCGGGAAATCTAGCACTGGCTGTTGGAAAAAACATAGAGTATAAAATTATTGAATTTAACAAAGAAGAGTATATTTTATCACCAGAAAGTATTGAACTTGTTTTCAGTGAAAAAGAGTACAAAGAAAAAGGAAGCATTAAAGGAGAAGAGTTGCTCGGCTTAAAGTACACTCCTGTTTTCAATCTGAAAAACAAAGAACTCTCTGAAAACAAAAACGCTTTCAAAGTTTATCACGCTGATTTTGTAAACACCGAAGAAGGAACCGGAGTGGTGCACATTGCTCCAAACTTTGGTGAGGATGATTTTGAACTTGGAAAAAAGATAGAACTACCAGTTGTTGATCTGATGGATGAGAACGGAGCCTATACTACAGAAGCAGGAGAGTGGAACGGTCTATACTTCAAAAAAGCAGGAAAAAAAGTAATAGAAGATCTCCAAGAAGACTTACTTTTAAAACACAACTACACTCACTCCTACCCTTTCTGTTACCGTTGCAAAACCCAACTAATTCACAAAACGCAGAAAGCGTGGTATCTGAAAATTAGCGCGATAAGAGAAGCGATGATTAAGAACAACGAGAAGATTAACTGGGTTCCTGATCACTTCAAAGAAGGAAGATTTAAATACAACCTAGAGAATGCTCCTGACTGGTGTCTTTCTCGCTCTCGCTACTTCGGTTCACCCGTTCCCGTTTGGAAGTGTTCCTGCGGA
The DNA here is from genome assembly GCA_021734685.1 of Minisyncoccota bacterium. Classification (GTDB taxonomy): domain Bacteria; phylum Patescibacteriota; class Minisyncoccia; order Minisyncoccales; family PWPS01; genus PWHW01. Next base: position 21,818 of record JAIPIL010000002.1, read on the forward strand.
GAAGTAAAAGTAGTTGGCTCAGTAGAAGAGCTGGAAAAGTTAAGCAAACAAAAAGTCACCGATCTCCACCGTCCGTTCATAGACAACATTGTTTTTGATTGTGAAGAGTGTGGACAACAGATGAAAAGAATTCCAGAAGTGCTTGACTGCTGGTTTGAATCTGGTTCAATGCCTTTCGGTCAGTTCCACTATCCTTTCCAAAACAAAGAGAAGTGGGAAGAACTTTTTCCATCTGATTTCATAATAGAGTACACCGGACAACTGCGAGGCTGGTTCTACTACCTTCACGCTTTATCAACCGCTCTCTTTAACGATGTTGCCTTTAAAAATGTTATCGTCACCGGAGTTCTTGCGGGTAACGACGGAAGAAAGATGAGCAAGTCTCTCGGGAACTACCCCGATCCAAAAGGAACCCTAGACAAGTACGGAAGCGACGCGCTAAGAATATACTTTATGTCTAGCCCAATTATGATGGGTGGCGATATGAACATCTTAGAAGAAGACATCCAGAACGCTCTCCGTAAAAATGTGATGCTTCTTTGGAATGTTGTTAATTTCTACGAGATGTTTTCAACTGAAAGCGAGAAGATAGAGAACGATTCTCTTAAAGCCCCACAATCAGAAAACGAGATGGACAACTGGATAATCTCTCGCTTAAACGAAACCATTATCGGAGTAGAAGAAAACTTGAAAAGCTACAATATGCCTGCTTCGTCATCTTTCATCTCTTCTTTCATTGATGACCTCTCCACTTGGTACATCAGAAGATCACGCGACAGGTTCAAAAGTGAAGACAGAGAAGAAGCAGTAACTGCAACAAAAACAACCCAGTTTGTTCTGTGGTCATTTTCAAAAGCAGTTGCGCCCGTAATGCCGTTTATCGCCGAAAGAGTTTGGCAGAAGATGACGGGAAACGATTTCAACGATGGAGAAAAATCAGTTCACCTCACAGCTTTTCCAACTCCTGAAAAAAACATAATAAATCAAGAACTCTTAGAAGATATGAAGAAAGTGAGAGAAGTGGTTTCTCTTGCCCTGAAACAACGAGTAGATGCCGGAGTAAAAGTTAGACAACCGTTAGGAAAACTTCTTGTGAAAAGCAATATAAACAAAAACCTTCTTTACTTGATCAGAGAAGAAGTGAATGTGAAAGAAGTAGTAGTTGACAACAAGATAGAAGAAGAAGTCCAACTTGATCTAGAGATAACTCCTGAACTAAAAGAGGAAGGGGATTTCCGAGAAGTAGCAAGAACAATTCAAACTCTAAGAAAACAAGCAGGATTAGTTCCCGAAGACAAGATAACTTTACTTTATCAAGGAGAAGGGTTTGAAAACTTCTTTGAAAAATGGAAAGAAAACCTAAAAAAAGAAACCGGAACCGAAAAAATAAAAAAAGAAACAACAAAAACCCCAAAAGCACAAAAAAAGACAAAAATCCAAAACAAAGAAATTGTTTTGACAATTGACAATTAACATGCAACATGTTACTCTCTCTGGATTCCCAGTCAAGCTGGGGATGACAAAGAGGTGTCATTCCCGCCCCACCTGTCATTCCCGCGAAAGCGGGAATCCAGAAATCCGTGTTCATCAGTGTTCACATCCGCGTAAATCCGCGTGTTTAATCAAAAATGTTCACTCACCATCGTACTCAAGCAATAATCCTAGATGACAAACAAGTTGGTGAAGCCGATCGGATTTTTACTTTTTACACCAAAGACTTTGGAAAGATAACTGCAACCGGAAGATCAATTAGAAAAGGGAAGTCAAAGCTGAAAATGAACACTCAACTCTTCTCTTTCTCAGAGATAGAGTTTATCCAAGGAAGAAAAAACAACACCCTCACTGACGCTGTCCTTTTATCAAGTTTCAGAAAAACAAAAAACAACTTAGCAAAACTCTCTCTCTTCTACCGCATCGCCGAAACCACCCTCTCTTTCATAAAAGAACAAGAGAAAGACGAGAAGATCTTTAACCTTCTTCTTGAAACCCTTCAAGAAGTGGAAGAAAAAAACCTCTCCAAAGAAAAGCTGAAAATAATGTGGTGTGCCTACACTTTTCGCCTACTTTATTTTTTAGGATATAAGTTATATACTAAGGAGTGTATGATCTGTGAAGAGAAGATAGAAGCAGAGTGCTACTTCAACCCCGAAGGAAAAGGAGTAGTCTGCCCAAAATGCTACCCAAAAAACCCAACCGGAATCTACATAGACGACATAAAAAAAGTATTCCTAACAAACCCAAACCGTTGCATAAAAATAACAAAAAGCTATATAAATAACATATAGAAATAATTTTCAATTTGGCAATTTTCAATTTTCAATGAATGACCAAATGACCAAATGACCAAAACAACCATTTCTGTCATTCTGAAGGAGTGAAACGACTGAAGAATCCCATCATTCTTGTAAAAACCATGAGATTCTTCACTACGCTACGCTTCGTTCAGAATGACGGTGGGGTGGCTCTCACGCCCCCTGTCATTCCCACCCCCACCTGTCATTCCCGCTCCCCCTCTTGTCATTCCCGCGAAAGCGGGAATCCAGTTTTGAAAATTAAAAAATTGAAAATTCATTGAAAATTGCCAAATTGAAAATTGAAAATTTTAGTCAGTGTTTTAATAATTATGCCAAAAGTCAAAAGTCAAAAGTCAATTGTTAAATGTCAAAGTGGTTTCACCCTAATGGAACTAATGATCGTAATTGGGCTTCTGGTTATTTTCACCACCTTAACGATTCCTTACGGACTTAATTTTTATAACGCTCGGATGTTAGAAGAAGAAACCGCAAGCGTTGCAACTGTAATTGAGAGAGCAAGAGCTCACGCCGTATCAGGAAAAGAAGACAGCGATTGGGGAGTCCGATTTTTATACGCCCAAAATCAGTTCACAATATTCAAAGGAAGTTCTTGCGGATCAGGAACAATATACCAAACATTTAATCTAAACGACTCAACCGAACTAGAAAGCGAAATAAACTGCATAATCTTCGAAAGACACACAGGAATCCCAAAAATATATAATAACTAGTGACAATTGACATGTGACATGTGACTGTCATTCCCGCCCCCACTTGTCATTCCCAGCTTGACTGGGAATCCAGTTTGTAATTTTGAACATTGTAATTTGTAATTTATTTGGAATTTGTAATTTAGAATTTGTAATTTAATATCTATGTTAAAAAAAATAACCATAATCCTACTAATCCTAGTCTTAATCTCTGCCGGAGTTGCTTACTTTTATTACCAAAGAAACATCTTCGGACAAGACAAAGTTCACTTTGAACTAACTGCATCGGAAGATGTAATTACTGGAGAAGAGATGGAGTACACCGTGAGATACAAAAACAACAGTGATACTCGCCTAGAAGAATTTCTTCTTGTTTTTGAGTATCCTGAAAACTCACTTCCCGTTGAAGATGAAGAAGAAGATGAAAACATAATAAAACGCGGTGATTTTAGAAGAGAAATAAATGTAGGAGAGTTAAACCCAGGGGAAGAAAAAATGGTTATCTTTAAAGCACTTCCTTTTGGAAAAGTAGATGATTCTTTAGAAGCAAAAGCGTGGATTAGTTATGTTCCTAAAAATCTCACCTCTAAATATGAAGTAAACCGAGAACACACTTCCTTTATAGACAGCGTTCCGATTGATTTTGAGATTCAAATGCCATCAACCGTTGATCCAAGCAGAGAAGAAAGTATCCGCTTACTTTTTTCCTCTGACATAGAACAACCCTTGACTGACATAGAAGTAAAAGTTGAGTATCCAGAAAATTTTTACTTGATAAGAAGCACTCCAAAAACCGATGCCGATGAAAACGATTTTTGGAGATTGCCAGTACTAAACAAAGGAGATGACGGGGCAATAGATATAGACGGCCGTTTTGAAGGAGAGTCAGGAGATGTAAAGATAGTCCGAGCAACGCTCGGAGTATGGATAAACGACAACTTTATTGTTCTAAAAGAAGCATCAGAAGGAACTTCTATCTCGCAGAGCAGTCTTCTTTTCACAATTCTAATGAACGGAAAAGATGAGTATGTTGCCTCTCCAGGAGAGTTTGTTCACTACGAGATATTCTTCCGAAACATCGGCCAAGAAACACTAAAAGATCTCTTTCTTCTCGTTGATCTGGACAAAACAACAATTGATCTTGATAAAGTAGAGCCGATGAACGGAAGATATCAAGAAGACAGAGATATAATAATATGGAGCCATGTTTTTAATTCTGAACTTCAATCACTAAGAGAAGACGAAGAAGGGAAAGTTGAGTTCTGGGTTGAGATAAAGAAAGATCTTCCGTTTGAGCCAGAAGTAGAGATAAAAGCAACAATGGAGAAAGCAATGAAAGAGATGGTTGCTTTAATAAACACAACCATTGAACTTAAACAAGAGATTACTACCGACTATCCTGAAAAAGACGGAAAGTCAACATTTAGCGCAAAGTGGGAGTTTGAAAGTTTGTTCAACGACATAGAAGATGTGAAGTTAGAAACAGAACTGAGCCGGTTTGCAACAATTGAAAAAGAGCAACTACCAGAAGGAGTAGAGCTTTCCTTTAACTCAATAACAAAAGAAGTAGAAATAACAGTTGACGAAGTACAAGCAAGAGAAAAAATAGAGATAGTACTTGAGATAGAGATGGATCCATCAAGAGAACTAACCGAAGAAGACACCCTAATCCACGAAACAGTACTATCAGCAAAAGACAAACACACAAAACAACCAATAGCAGAAACAACAAAAGCAATAAAAATGCCAACAGAAGAAACCACAGAAGAAGAGGAGTAATTTTCAATTTCAAACCCCCGTCATTCTGAAGGAGTGAAACGACTGAAGAATCCCATCATTCTTGTAAAAGCCATGAGATTCTTCGCTTCGCTCAGAATGACGATGGAGTGTCATTGCCGCCCCCCCCCACTTGTCATTCCCAGCTTGACTGGGAATCCAGTCATCCGTGTTCATCCGTGTTCACATCCGTGTAAATCCGTGTGTTTAATAAAAAAAATTATGAAAAAAACCCTCCCAAACAATCTCCGCATCCTAACCCTCCCTCTTGAAAACACCCGTGTTGCCACGGTGTTTGTTTTAGTTAAAACTGGTTCAAAATACGAACAGAAAGAAACCTCCGGAATATCACACTTTGTGGAACATATGCTCTTCAAAGGAACAGAAAAAAGAAAAACCCCTCTTGAAGTCGCGGAAGAGTTAGACAAAGTAGGTGGAGTTTACAACGCCTTCACCGGCGAAGAGTACACCGGCTACTACGCAAAAGTTAATGTTGATAAGTTCTCCCTAGCCCTTAACTGGGTCTCAGACATCTACCTAAACTCCCTTCTCCCAGAAAAAGAGGTGGAGAAAGAAAAAGGAGTAATCAAAGAAGAGATAAATATGTACTTTGATAATCCGATGGCCCACTGTGAACTTCTCTTCCAAGAGCTTCTTTACGGTGACCAACCAGCAGGATGGAACATCGCAGGAACAAAAGAAACTGTATCAGCAACCACTCGCAAAGATCTCTTAACTTATATGGAATCACAGTATAAGGCGGAAAATACGGTAGTCGTTGTTGCCGGAAACATAAACAAAGAAAAAGTGGAAGAAGAAGTGGCACAGGCGTTCTCCACAATCAAGACGGGCACCCCTAGAAAAGCACACCCCGTAGTGGAAAACCAAGAAGGACCAGCAGTCCTAAACTTCTACAAAGAAACTGATCAAACGCACCTCATCTTAGGAGCAAGAGCATTCAATATGTTCAGCGAACACCGCTACTCCCAAGAAGTGCTTGCTTCAATCTTAGGAGGAATGATGAGCTCTCGCTTGTTCTCAAAGATAAGGGAAGAGATGGGACTTGCTTACTACATTAAAACAAGCATTGATGACAACCCCGACACCGGCGTTTTATACACAAGAGCAGGAGTTGAAAACAGCAAAACCGAAGACGCCGTAAAAGCAATAATGAACGAGTATAAAAAAATAACCGAAGAAAAAGTAACCGAAAAAGAACTAACAAAAACCAAAGAACACATAAAAGGAAAAACCGCAATAAGTCTTGAATCATCAGACTCGTTAGCCTACTTCCACGCAGTAAACGAACTCCTAGAAAACAGAACATACACCCCCGAAGAGATCTTCAAAGCAATAGACAGCGTAACCGCAGAACAGATCCAACAAACAGCAAAAAAAATCTTCCAACCAAAAAACCTAAACCTAGTGGTATTAGGACCACACAAAAAAACAACCCTCCCGTCATTCTGAACGAAGCGAAGCGTAGTGAAGAATCCCAACGAGAATTTTCAATTTTCAATTTGACAATTTTCAATAAATGACCAAATTTCCAAATGATTTAATTTTAAAACAACCATCTGTCATTCTGAAGGAGTGAAACGACTGAAGAATCCCATCATCCTTGCAGAAACCATGAGATTCTTCGCTTCGCTCAGAATGACGGCGGAGTGCCATTCTCACCCCCTCCCTGTCATTCCCGCGAAAGCGGGAATCCAGAAACCAGTTTTGAAAATTAAAAAATTGAAAATTCATTGAAAATTGAAAATTGCCAAATTGAAAATTAAAACAAATTTGTCATTTCAAATTTTTTATATATAATAAAAACAATGCAAGAAAAAGCACCAAAAAACACCCTAGATCTCTCTTGGGGCGCTATAATTAAAATAGTTCTTGCTATTTTAGGCATCTACCTCATCTACCAGATATCAGAAATCTTGGTGTGGATTGTTTTTGCTTTTGTCATATCAATTCTTTTCAGCCCACTTGTGGAGTGGTTGAGAAAGATAAAAATCCCCCGAAGCATCTCCGTAATAGTAGTTTACACTGGTTTTTTCGGACTAATCTCTCTCTTCGCATACTTAACCGTTCCGGTTCTGTACTCAGAGATGAAAACTCTTGCCACCGAGATTCCAAAACACATTGAAACAATCTCTCCATACTTGAAGTATATCGGTTTTGAAGCAGGGGAAACAATGGAAGATTTTACCGCAGTCTTCTTTGAATCGTTTGAAAAAATTATGGCAAATGTGTTCAGTTTTCTTGCGGTGATGTTCGGAGGGTTCTTCTCCGCAGCATTTATTATCATCTTGGCGTTCTTCATCTCTCTTGAAGGAAACACCGTAGAAAAGGGAATAGAAGTGTTAGTCCGAGAGGACAACAAAAAAAGAGTTTTATCTCTATGGGAAAGGTGCCGTAGTCAAGTTAGTAAGTGGTTCTTGATACGACTACTCGCCGGAACATTTGTTGGACTTGCCTCATACATCGCTTTCTACTTCCTCGGCGTTGAGTATGCTCTTCTGTTCGCAGTAATCGGAGGAATACTAAACATCATCCCTTACATCGGACCAGTATTTGCCGGACTAGTATTCTCTGCGATTCTTATTCTAACCAATCCCGTTCAAGCATTTTTCGTAATAATCGCCTTCACCGTAATTCAAACAATAGAAAGCGCAGTAACTCCTTACCTCTCCGAAAAAATAATGGGAGTAAGCTCAGTCTTAGTTCTAATAGCAATAACCATCGGCGGATCCCTCTGGGGAGCCCTAGGAGCAATCCTAGCAATCCCCCTACTAGGAATAATCTTCGAATTCACAAAAGCATACCTAGAAAAAAGAAAGAAGTAACAAAAATTTTCAATTTGGCAATTTTCAATTTTCAATAAATTTTCAAATGACCAAATTTCCAAACAATAAAAACAATTCCCAGCGCCTCAATTGTCATTCCCAGCGTCTCAATTGTCATTCCCAGCTTGACTGGGAATCCAGTAAACCGTCACCATGAAAACATACTACGTTTACATTATGGCAAGCAAAAGAAACGGCACCCTTTATATCGGAGTAACCAATGACTTGGAAAGAAGAATATACGAACACAAAAATAATATTATAAAAGGATTCACAGAAAAATATAAAGTTCATTATCTTGTATATTACGAAGAAACAAGTGATATAAAAACAGCAATAGAAAGAGAAAAACAAATAAAAAAATGGAACAGAAAATGGAAGTTAGAATTAATTGAAAAAGAAAATAAAGAGTGGGTAGATTTAACTACTGGATTCCCGCTTTCGCGGGAATGACAAAAAGGTTTTTAAAATTCGTAATTCAAAATTAACTCATGTTCATCACCACCAGCATCGCATACACCAACGCCCCGCCTCACATCGGGTTTGCTTTGGAACTTCTTCAGGCCGATGTTATTGCAAGATACAACCGTCAACAAAATGTTGCCGTTTATTTTTTAACTGGAACCGATGAGCACGGCCACAAGATTGCAAAGAAAGCGGAAGAAGAAGGAAAAACCCCCCAACAGTTTGTTGACGAGATAACTGAAAAATACAAACTACTAACTGAAAAACTAAACATCTCCAACGATGACTTTATCAGAACTACCGATCAAGAAAAACACTGGAAAGGAGTTTACAAGATGTGGAACAAGTTAAAAGAAAGTGGAGACATCTACAAAAAAAAGTATGAAGGACTATACTGCGTCGGATGCGAAGCGTTCAAAAGAGAAAAAGAACTGGTTGACGGAAAGTGCCCTGACCACAACAAAGAACCAGAGTTAGTAAAGGAAGAGAACTACTTCTTCCGTCTCTCAAAATACGAAACCGAGATAAAAAAACTAATCCAAGGTGACACCTTGGAAGTTGTTCCCGAGGGAAGAAAGAAAGAGATTCTTAACTTTTTAGAGGAAGGATTGGAAGACATAAGTGTTTCAAGAAGCACAAAAATTTTGAAGTGGGGGATTCCCGTTCCTGATGATGACTCACAAGTTCTTTATGTCTGGGTTGACGCTCTAACAAACTACATCTCTGCCCTCGGATACGGAGAAAACGAAGAAAAACTTGAAAAGTACTGGCCAGCCGACATCCACTTCATCGGAAAAGACATCTTAAGATTTCACGCGGTAATCTGGATCGGAATGCTTCTTTCTGCAGGATTAAAAATTCCAAAGAAGATACTATCACACGGACACATAACCTCACAAGGAAAAAAGATGTCAAAAACACTGGGAAATGTAGTTGACCCTTTCACTATAATAGAAAAGTACGGAGTAGATCCCGTCCGTTACTACCTCTTATCAGAAATCCCAACATTATCTGATGGAGATTTTTCAGAAAGCCGTTTCATAGAAAAATACAACGCCGACCTAGCCGACGGAGTAGGAAACCTAACCTCCCGAATAATCTCCCTAGCCAAAAAACACCCCCCCGTCATTCTGAACGAAGCGAAGCGTAGTGAAGAATCCCATTATCCTTGCAAAAACCATGAGCTTATAGAGGAGCAGTACCACCAACTAATGAAAGAACTCAAAATCAGCGAAGCCATTGAAAAAATCTGGGAAGTAATCCACCTAACCGACAAGTACATAGAAGAAGAAAAACCATGGGAAAAAAAAGAAAACTCCAAACAAGTAGTTGAAACCCTCTTCTCAACAATAAACAAAATCGCAGAAATGCTAACCCCAATCCTCCCCGAAACAGCCCAAAAAATAAAAAAACAAACAGAAACAAAACAAAAAACCGTATTATTCCCAAAACAACCATCTGTCATTCTGAAGGAGTGAAACGACTGAAGAATCCCATCATCCTTGCAGAAACCATGAGATTCTTCGCTCCGCTCAGAATGACGGCGGAGTGTCACTCCCACCCCCCCCTGTCATTCCCGCGAAAGCGGGAATCCAGTTTGTAATTTTGGACATTGTAATTTGTAATTTATTTGGAATTTGTAATTTTGAATTTGTAATTTAAATTTTGACTTTTCAAAATTATTAAATATACTTAAAATTAAACAATAAAATTATTTATAAAACTCGCATCATATGTTAATTTCGGAGGAAAAACTAAGAAAACTATTATTAGAAGGTGGCTATATGAAAGAGAACGATTTTGATATGACCCAGAAAGAAGCCGCTGGAAAAACAATTGATCTTCAAGAACTAATTGTAGAAAAAGGATTTATCCGAGACGAAACTCTCGGAAGAATCGTTGCCGATGAAGCCGGTTACGACTACCTTGATCTAAAAAAAGCAGACATCGCAGACATAACAGACGAGATGCTCCAACACATCCCCGAAGTAGTTGCTGTTGCTCAAAAGATAGTCGTCTTCAAGGAAGAAGAAGAGTCTTTCAAAGTAGCAACTTGCCATCCTGACAACTATCCATTCTTTAAAGTATTAGAACAGAAAACCGGCAAGAAAGCCGAAGCTTACTACTCCACCCCTTTTGATATTCAGCAAGCCCTGAAGAGATATAAAGGAGATCTGATGACCGAAGTTAAACGCCTGATTAGAGAACTTGAAAAATCACCAACCGGAGCTGAAGAAAATGTGGTTGAGTTTGTAGACCTCATTATGGAGTATGCTCACTCCAACTTGGCATCTGATGTTCATGTTGAACCACTCTCAGAGTTTGCAATTGTTAGGTTTAGAATAGATGGAATTTTACATAAAGTAGCTGAGTATCCAAAAAAACAACTTCACGAAAGAATATCATCAAGAATTAAAATTCTTGCAAAATTGCGAACCGATGAAAAATCCGCCGCTCAAGACGGTAGATTTAACTACAAAACAACTGGTGGATCAGTTGATGTTCGTGTTTCCATTATGCCCGCAACTGAAGGAGAAAATATTGTTATGCGTCTTCTTATTCAGAGAGGAAAAAGGTTTTCAATGGATGAACTTGGACTTCTTGATCACGACTTAAAGAAATTAAGAGCCGCGGTTCAGAAGCCCTACGGAATGGTGCTCTCGGTTGGACCAACTGGTAGTGGTAAAACGACTACTCTCTACTCTGTTTTACAGACCCTAAACGAACCAGAAGTTAACATTATGACAATTGAAGATCCGGTTGAGTATGAAATAGAAGGAGTGCAACAAACCCAAGTTAATCACGCAAAAAACATCACTTTCCCAACCGGACTCCGAACTATTGTTCGTCAGGATCCAGATATCGTGATGGTTGGAGAGATCCGTGACGGTGAAACAGTTGATATGGCGCTCAACTCTGCAATGACGGGGCACTTGGTTCTCTCAACAATGCATGCGAACGACGCCGCCACAACATTCCCTCGTTTCTTAGAGATGGGAGCAGAGCCGTTCCTTGTGGCTTCTTCTGTTAATGTTGCGATCGCCCAAAGATTGGTAAGACAGGTCTGCCCTGACTGTAAAGAAAGTTATCACCTTAGCGAAGAACAGATAACTACTCTCAAAGAAGAAGAGGAAGGACTTGTAAGTATGATAAAAGAAATTGCCGGAGAAAAAGAGATGAAAGACATTACTTTTTATCGCGGAAAAGGGTGCAAGTTCTGTAACGAAACAGGGTACCTATCAAGAACCGCAATCTTTGAAGTGTTAGAAGTAACCGAAGAGATAAGAAACTTAATTGTCCAAAAAGAATCCTCCGAGATAATAAGAAGAAAAGCAATGGAACAAGGAATGTCAACAATGATGCAAGACGGAGTAGCAAAAGCCCTAAAAGGAAAAACAACCCTAGAAGAAATAAGAAAAGTAGCGAAAACCTAACAAAAATTTTCAATTTTCAATTTGACAATTTTCAATGAATGACCAAATTTCCAAATGACCAAAACAACCATTCCTGTCATTCTGAAGGAGCGAAGCGACTGAAGAATCCCATCATCCTTGCAGAAACCATGAGATTCTTCGCTCCGCTCAGAATGACGGCGGAGTGTCATTCCCACCCCCTCACCTGTCATTCCCGCGAAAGCGGGAATCCAGAAACCAGTTTTGAAAATTAGAAAATTGAAAATTGCCAAATTGAAAATTAAACATCCATGTTTCTAGATTCCATATCCACTCAAGAAAAGGTAGATTTTGTTAAAAATCTTGCCCTTCTCATAAAAAGCGGAAAACCCGTTAACGAGTCTTTTGATCTTCTTTCTCGTCAGGCTCGTTCTTCGGTTATGAGAAAGACCCTTGAGAACGCAAAAGAAAAATCAGAGAGAGGAACTCCGCTTCACCAGATATTTGAAGAAAGCCCTCACTTTGAAAAAGTGTTCGTCAGTTTTATCAGAGCCGGAGAAGAATCAGGAACTCTTGAAAAAAACTTACTAAACCTTACTAGTTGGCTTGAAAGACAACACACTCTTAAAAAAGAAATTAAATCAGCAACTCTTTATCCAAAGATAATTGTCACTTTTGCAGTTGTTCTTAGTGCAGGACTTGCACTCTTTGTTCTTCCAAACTTAGTGCCGATCTTTGCCACTCTTGATGTTGAACTCCCCCTCGCAACAAGAGTTCTGCTCTACATCTCAAATGTGATGCAAGATTACGGATTATACATTATCGGAGGATTAGCAGGTTTCATATTTGCGATATACTTGCTCTTCAAACTAGAACCACTAAAAAGACTGTGGCACCGTTTTTTGTTGATAACTCCCGTTGCGGGAAGTATGGCAAAAGATTACCAACTAACCGTTATCTCCCAACTAATATCAACCCTCTTCCGAAGCGGATTAACAATCAACGCTTCCTTAGAGATCATCTCTGACTCAGTAACAAACACAAGATACCAAGACGCCCTAGACCAGATAAGAGAAAGAGTAGCAAAAGGAACAAGTTTCTCTGAAACACTAAAAAACTACCCTGATCTTTTTTCAGAAGTATTCATATCAGTAGTTGCCACCGGAGAACAAACTGGTTCCTTTGGAGAATCATTTGACTACCTATCCGAGTTCTTTGCCACCCGCCTAACAGAAAAATCAAAACGCCTACCAGTAGTAATAGAACCACTATTACTGATAGGAATAGGAGTATTCGTATTCCTAATAGCAATAGCAATAATAATGCCAATATACGAAGTAACAAAAGGGTTGTACTAAACACCCCCCCGTCATTCTGAGCGAAGCGAAGAATCCCATCGTAAAAGCACCAAATCCAAAATCACAAATCCCAAATAAGCACCAATAACCAAAACCCAAAATCCAAAACAACAATTTGTCATTCCCAGCTTGACTGGGAATCCAGTTTGTAATTTTGAAAATTTGAATTTGTAATTTATTTGTAATTTGTAATTTTGAATTTGTAATTTAATTTTTTTCTTTACAAAAAAAAATTTATAAATATACTTAAAATATGAGAAGAAATTTCACACAAAAAGGATTCACCACCCCCCGTCATTCTGACACCCCCCGTCATTCTGAGCGAAGCGAAGAATCCCATCAAAAAAACGCTTTCACTATAATAGAACTCCTCGTAGTAGTAGCAGTAATTGCAATACTCGCTATCTTAATCCTTATCCCTTTACAAAACGCCCGTGAAAACGCAAGAATAACAAAAGGACTTCACTTCGCAGAACAGATCCACCGCAAAATTATGCTAGAAAATGAAAGCGAATACAAGTTTGATGACGCCACTCCAGGAACTTGGCTCACCGAAGGAGAAACAGTAACAGACTTCTCAAACAGCGGAAACGACGGAACAGTAGCCGGACAAGTCTATGTCCAAGCAGAAGGAGTCCCAGGAACAGAAAACCCAGCAATATACTTCGACGGAAACTAAAACGCTTCCAAAGGAAGCGCGCGAAACAACGCAAAACCCCCCCCTGTCATTCTGAAGGAGTGAAACGACTGAAGAATCCCATCATCCTTGCAGAAACCATGAGATTCTTCGCTTCGCTCAGAATGACAACAGGATGTCATTCCCGCGAAAGCGGGAATCCAGAAACCCCGCATCCGTCATTCTGAGCGAAGCGAAGAATCCCGTTTTGAAAATTAGAAAATTCAAAATTGATTCAAAATTCAAAATTCAAAATTAATAATCATGTCTAACTCAATAAACAAAAAACTATCCCTAACCCTCAGTCTCCTCACCCTAACCTTATCCCTCACCCTCGCCTCTCCCGCTTCCGCAGAATGTACTGGAGGTTCTGTAAACGGTTGGGCTTGGTCTGACAACATCGGCTGGATATCTCTTAGTTGTGAAAACCAAGGAGACGAAGTTGATTACGCTCTTAATATAGACGCAGGAACTGGACTTGTCAGTGGATACGCTTGGTCAGAAGTTGTTGGTTGGATAAGTTTTAATGAAGCAGATCTAACTGATTGTCCTGAAGGAACTTGCGAAGCAAGAGAAGTAGATGGCGTTTTAACCGGATGGGCAAAAGTAATTGACACCGACGAAGAAGGAACCTACTACGGCGAGTATGATGAGTGGATCTCACTCTCTGGAGAAGCCGACGACGCAACAGAGTACGGAGTAGAAGTTGATGATATGGGAAACATCACTGGTGGTTTTGCATACGGAGATCAAACCGTCGGATGGATAGAGTTTGGATACAGCAGTTCTGGTGGAGGAATTCCAGGAGAACTACCGGGAGTTGGAGATGGTAACTACATCTCACTGCTTGGAAGTGAAAACTGGCCTGACAAATTTGATAGCATAACATTTAGTGCATGGGTCTACTGGGAAGGAGTAGGAACTCAAGAAACATCTGGTATCTACGGAATAACGACAGACGAAACATTCGTTGAGTTTGAAGTTCTCGCTGACGGAGAGTTACGACTTGCCCTCAACGGAAACATACAAACCACAGACGAAGTCATCAAAGAAGAAAAATGGACCCATATTTCTTTCACATACAAAGGGGGAGAAAGTAGATGGGCAAGAATATATGTTGACGGAGAAAAGGTAGGCGAAAATCAGTTCAACGCAGGATCACTAAACATCCCAACCGAAGACGGATTCCACGCAATAGGAAGCGCCGGCCTAAACAAAAACTTCAACGGCTACATAACAAGAATCCGCCTATACCACAATATTTTTGAGTAAAGAAATGCCAACATTCCTGTCATTCTGAAGGAGTGAAACGACTGAAGAATCCCATCATTCCTGCAGAAACCATGAGATTCTTCACTTCACTTCGTTCTGTTCAGAATGACAGGGTGGCGTGTCATTCTGAGCGAAGCGAAGAATCCCATTTGTAATTTTGAAAATTTGAATTTGTAATTTATTTGTAATTTGTAATTTGTAATTTAACAATATGTATAACCCAACAATAAACATAAGCTGGAAAAAAGCTGTAATCGGCTTAATAATTTTAATAATATTAGCAGGAGTTATTTTCGCTGTTTATAACATATACTTCGGACCCCCAACTGAAGAAGAGATAGAACAACAAGAAAGAGAAATCCTAGACGCAAAAATACAACAAGAAAGAAGCGCCCTAGACCAAGCAAGAGAAGACGCCAGAGGAGATGAGTACATTCCTCCAACAACAGAAGAAAGAGAAGAAGACATAGAAAAACAAATAGAAGAACTACAAAACCTACGTCGCCGATAACGGCGCGCGAAACAACGCGAAACTGAAAACGCAAAACAACGCAAAACTTCACCCCCCCCGTCATTCTGAAGGAGTGAAACGACTGAAGAATCCCATCATCCTTGCAAAAACCATGAGATTCTTCGCTTCGCTCAGAATGACGGCGGAGTGTCATTCCCAGCTTGACTAGGAATCCAGTAATCAGCGTTCATCAGCGTTTTTCAAAATTAAAAAATTAAATATTCATTTAAAATTAATAAAAAATGTATAAATCCATCAACAATAAAATATCCCTTACTCTTGGAGTTTTCTTCTCAATATTCTTATTATCCCTTGCTGTTTTTGCTTGGACGGAGCCAACAGAAGCTCCTCCAGGAGGAAATATTCCTTATCCAATAAATGCTGTAGACAGTGCTCAGTATAAAACCGGAGCACTCGGCGTAGGAGGAGTATTCCAAACTGACACCGAAACTCATCTAGCAGTAGATAGTGGTACTGTCGGAATCGGAACAGAAACAACAGGAGGACTCCTTGGGCTAAAAGATGCAAATACATACATTG
>JAIPIL010000003.1 GCA_021734685.1 Minisyncoccota bacterium
AAATTATGCGATACATTGTTTGTATTATTTTTTATTGCCACTATACTATCATTAAAAATTATAGCTACTTTTGATGTTAGATTATTCATAAGAAATACATTTCTTATCTACTCATTGATTATTTATAATTTTTTATAATATCGTATGAAAATAGTCTATCTATCAAACCACTTTTATCTTTCATTTTAATTTCAGAATTGTACTGATCAAAAATTACTGTCATAACATCATTATTTATATAATTATATTTCTGATAAAGTATATCAACGTTCTTTATTGTTAATATGTCTGGAAAAACTTTAATAACATAATTTAGAGCAAAAAATACATGTCTATCAAAACCATATCTAACAGAATCATTAAATATTTTTTCAGGGTTGATTTCTTTAAAATATGCTTGGATAAATACATATATATCAACAAATTTATATAAATCCAGGACCTTTCTTTTTTTAATAAGATCTATCAATGCTGAGTCTTTGTAAAAGTGGCTACATAAGTGAATAAATAAATGTTCTTTTTTGAGCGAATAGATCGAGAAATTATTATCAACAGGAATAAGAACTCTCTCATCCAAAAAATAATCCACTGCTTCGTCGGGGCTATCTGGTTTCCAGTTTAATGAAAAATTAACATCAATATCAATGGTTTTAATATTTTTTTCATTTACAATTTTGACAAAAGGTGCCATCTCTCCTCTAGTATTTATAGACTGTGCAATTGTATCCTGATTAAACTCATCAATAACACCATTCTTGTAATTATATTTGCCTTGCAAAAAACCTAGCTCATGCAAAGCTTTTTTTACACTTTGGATTGACTTTTTTGACACTAAAATATCAATATCATTAAAAGCCCTAGTGCCTGTCGGATAAATAATGTGCGATAAAATTGATCCCTTTAAGAAAACGTGTTCTATATTTGCTTTACGCAACACTGAAAAGATGCTTTTAATGTACTTTTTTTGCAGTTCTGTCCTTATGCTTTGTGACTGGTGAATCATATATATTGTAAAAAATACAGGAAAATCAAGCTTTCGTAAATTGATTGCGTTTATATTTTCATATGCAAGACCGGCAACTCGGTGATAACACAAATATCCCAAGATTTCAATCCAATTTAAATCCTTATTCTCAAGTACTGCAAGTAACTTATCTTTTTCCCTTTTTTTATTGCCAAACTTTATTATTTCTAATACAGCATCATATTCTTTTTTTATCATAAATTATTCCATAAGTTAAATAATCAAAACAAAGATTTCGTTATGATAACTCAAAGTAATTATCAACAGTGCACCCTAATTCTTTTTGTACTGGAAATTCTTTGTTTAGTCTCTTCCAGTCTCTATTAGAGAGTTTAAATTTATTGACATCTAAAATTTCATCGATATGTTTCTTATTAGAACTTTTAAAGACAATGGAAACCCCGTCTTGTTGTAAAAGCCATTTAGCTGCAATTTGTGTGTTTGTTTTATTATATTTTGTAGCCATTTCATCCAATATTTTATATGTTCCTGTGCGATAATAAGAATCTACAACTCCAGGATATGAAAGTAGGATAGGTCTCCATGCAATAAAATGAATTCCATTCCTTTTGCAATAATAGATAATACCTTTTCTTTGAGACTCACGACAAACAAGGTTATATTGATTTTGAATTGCATATAAAGGACTGTTTAGTAACTGAGAATACTTTTTTATTATATCAATTCCTACATTACTCAATCCTACATTTTTAATAAGACCCATGTCAAGAAGTTTATTTAAGGCGCCCACTGTTTCCTCAATAGGAACAATGAGACTTTGCTTATGAATATAATATAAATCAATATACGGGGTATCTAATCTTTTTATAGATTCCTTACAAGAATTAATCACATTGTCATAAAAGAGATTATATTCACGAACCTTAGTAGCTATAAAGCATTTATCTCTAGAGATATGTTTTATTGCTTCTCCAATCAGTAATTCAGATTTTCCACCTGCATAGCTTTCCGAAGTATCTATGTGCGAAATACCTTTATTAATTGCATATCTAATAGCATCAATATCTTTTTGATCATTATTGTTTGGATTCGGAGTTATTTCTCCTCCCATACGCCATGTTCCTAAACAAACTTTTAAATAAGAATATCCATTATTAATCGAATTCATAAATTTAATAATCTCTATAAATAATTTATCTTACATTATGCCACAATTACATAATAATACTTGTGGTGCAATACTGCAAAAATAAACTTTTCATTTCTTTTATATATTAAATATTTATTAAGTTATTAAATCTCTCGATATCTCCCTCGGAATAGACAACTAATTCTTCAAGAACCTTAATGCCAGCACCATCATTAATAGTTTCTAACGCTAACTTTGATCCTCTTTTTAGGTCATTAATTACTTCTAATCCAAAGAGATTCAAGGCAACCTCCATCGCCACTGCTTGTTTGAGCTCTTTATTCCCACGACCAATTAAAATTTTAATAAATTCATTAAAATTTTCCCTTTGGTTCTGAGCAGTCTCTATGTGTTTAAATGGTCTGAAGTCAAACCCAAAATCTTTCGGAGCGATTTCTTTGACAGTTATTCTGTTCTTAATAATTTGAGTAATTTCGGTGTTGGCTGCTATGGAAATTTGATCAATAATCGGCGTACCATATAAATCTTTTCCCTGCAACACAAGAATATTTTTGTTAGGATACAATTTACTCAAAATACCCAAACATAATCTTGTTGATCCTCTTGTCAGGCCATAATTAATTAAATCAACATTAACCGGATTTACTATAGCTGCTCCACCGACTAGCCCAGCAAATACTTGAACATCGTGCAAACAACCATCGTATACATAATTTAATCGGGGAACGATAGTATTGATATCGAATATTCCAAGTTTTGTTATAAGTGAAACCTCGGCCATCTTATCAATTGGTAAATTTAGGTTTACTCCAACAAGTTCGAATATATCACCCGACCCAGTTATACTAGAAGTCGCCCTAGATACAGTTTTTTCTACTACAATATTTTCTCCAATCTTTTTACCAACTGCCGCTGTAATAATAGCAGCCATCGAACTAATATTTAATAATTTGATTTCTTTTTTACCACTACCAGCTAAACTAATTAATTTTGCCTTGTTTTTATCAAGATTTATTTTCTGTTGGATGCTAAAATTATCTAAGCTAAGGGCTGATGTAATTATTGCTATTCCATATTCAACTGCTCTGTCAAAATTTTCAGGACTATTCATAAATGACCATAATGAACCATAAAAGCACCCCATTAAAATATCTCGATATTTTTTATCGTTATCAGAAATTTTAAGTATATTTAAAAACACGCCCCCTACTTTTTCAGGAGGAGGCGACACATTTCCTTGTAAAAAAGAAAGGCATTTCAGGAAATTTTCATCTGTTTTTAATTTTTCAAGACTACTATCTGAAAATCTATTGAATTTTGAAAAGTAGTAAAGAGCTAAAATCCCTTGATATACATTCAAATCATGGTCAGAACTATTAACCAAATTTAATACATTAAGAATTTCTGATTCTCTAAAATCATTGCCATCTATTATGTGTTCTGTAAATTTTATGATTTTATTTATCTGCTTTTCCATAATCGCCTACCTCAAAGCCTTAAATAATTTCTATAACATTGAGCAGTCAAACTCTCTCTAGTGCTTTAATAATTAAGGGATATTTTTAATTCTTAGATGTTTCTTCTATTACTTTTCTTACCCCTTCTGCCCTTTTAAAGAACCACAAAAATGACCAATGTGCAACTTCCCCGTTGGTCTATCCCCAGTAAGAATTCTTTTTTTATTACTGCTCATATAGTTTAGATTATAATTTATATCAACCAAAAAAACAACAAACCCCCCATGTCCAACCCCGGGTTGGACATGGGGGTTGCAAAATTATTTTTTTTAATTATAATTATTTTTATCGGGTTTAACTGAGGGAGATTGGCGCCCCTCTTGATATCAGGAGACTCCTGTAGATCAAAGTTAAACAAATTAAGGTGGCTTAAAAGAGGTTTAACTCTCTTTAAGCAAACTAGATGGAACCGCGGGTAGAAAACTCGTTCTAGTGATTAAAAGGTTTAATCATTGGAGCGAGTTTTTTTATTAATTAATAATTTAAAGATATGGAGAAAAAAACTTTAGAAGAAGTAGTATCATTTTGTAAAAGAAGAGGTTTCATTTTTCAATCATCCGACATATATGGAGGATTTGCTGCTATCTATGACTATGGTCATTACGGAACCCTTTTGAAAAATAACATCCGTGATGCTTGGTGGAAAAGCATGGTTCAAGAAAGAGATGATGTTTATGCTCTTGATAGTGCTATTTTTATGCACCCTAAAACATGGGAGGCATCTGGACACTTGGCTGGATTTGATGATCCCCAAGTTGACTGTAAAAAATGTAAACAAAGAATGAGAGCTGACCATATTCTTGAAGAATTTGGAATAGAGGCCGATAAAGCTCCGATGGAGTTCATAAACGAAAAGATAGATGAACTAAAAAAAGAAGGAAAAGTTAAGTGTGTGAACTGTGGATCAACTGATCTAACTGAAGCAAAAAGATTTTCTTTAATGGTAAAGTCAAACATCGGTTCCCCAGTAGATGTCCTTTCCGAAGAGAATGTTGTTTATCTTCGCCCAGAAACTTGTGGAGGAATATACTTAGAGTATAAAAATATGATGAACTCTGTTCACCCAAAACTTCCTTTCGGGATTGCTCAAATTGGAAAAGCTTTCCGCAACGAGATCGTTGCAAGACAGTTTATCTTTAGAACCAGAGAGTTTGAACAGATGGAGATGCAGTACTTCCTTCACCCTGACCAGATGAAAGAAAAATACGACTTCTGGCACGAGCTTCGTTGGAGTTGGTATCTAGAGTATGGAATTCCAGAAGAAAAAATGAACTGGCACAAACACGATGTGATGGCTCATTACGCAACAGAAGCCTATGACATAGAGTTCAACTTTGATTCTCTTGGTGGGTTTAAAGAGGTAGAAGGAATTCATGCTAGAGGAGATTGGGATCTCTCACAACACTCTAAACACTCTGGAGTTGATCTAAGCTACACTGATGATCAAACAAAAGAGAAGTTTATTCCACACATTATGGAAACCTCTGTTGGATTAAACCGTCTTGTTTTAATGTTTATTGATAACGGATATACAAAAGAAAATGTTGATGGAGAGGAAAGATTGGTGTTGAAAATAGACAAAAGATTATCTCCAATAAAGGTTGCCATCTTCCCACTTATGAAGAATAAGCCAGAGATAATGGAGCAAGCAAAAAAAATCCACGAATCTCTTAAGAGAAAGTGGATGTGTGAATTTGATACCAGCGGAAGTATCGGAAAAAGATACCGAAGACAAGATGAGATCGGAACTCCTTACTGTGTTACTGTTGACTTTGACTCCTTGTCAGATAAGTCAGTAACTGTAAGAGATAGAGACACGATGAAACAAGAGAGAGTTAAGATAGAAGATCTTGAAAGTTATCTTTCTGAGAAACTGTCCCTATAATACTGGCCACTCTTCTATCATCAGTGTTTCCTTTTTGTCTGAAAAAGGAAATCGTTGATATATCTCCTCGGTAACATAAGGCATAAAAGGATGCATCACCTTTAAGGACTCAAGCAGGATTCTTCTAAGAAGATCCTGTCTTGTTTTCTTTCTGCTCTCATCATCAAGCACGCTTTTTGAATCCTCCAACACTTTATCAGCAAAAGTATGCCAAATATAATGATAAATAGTTTCCGCAGAAAGAGAAAACTTAAACTCTTCTAAGTTTTTTGTTGTTTCTTTGGCTGCCTCTACAAATTCACTATATATCGCCTTGTCCTCATCACTCCAATCTTTCTCAGTAACGCTGTTATCATAATCTTCAGTTCTCATCATTATGAATCGTGATATATTCCAAATCTTGTTTGCAAAGTTGCGATATCCGCGAATCTTATCCTCAGAAAGTTTAATATCGTTCCCCGGAGCAGAACCGATTACAAGAGAGAGACGAGTTGCATCTGCGCCATACTCATCAACCATATCAAGTGGATCTATTGTGTTTCCCAAAGACTTGCTCATCTTTTTTCCTTTTCCATCACGAACCATTCCGTGGAGATAAACATTTTTGAAAGGAATCTCGCCAAGGTTATAGGTTGTCATCAAGATCATTCGAGCCACCCAGAAGAACAAGATATCATATCCCGTCTCTAAAACATCAGTTGGGTGATACTTCTTTAAATCTTCTGTTTCTTTTGGCCAACCCAAAGTGGAAAAAGTCCAAAGTCCTGAAGAAAACCAAGTATCTAAAGTGTCCGGATCCTGTTCCCATCCTTCTTCTTGTGGTGGATTGATATCACAGTAAGTTTCACCCTCTTTATACCAAACTGGAATCTGATGACCATACCATATCTGCCTACTAATACACCAGTTGTGAAGATTATCTATCCACTGGTAATATATCTTATTAAATCTATCCGGAAATATTTTCACCTCCCCTGTTTCAACTACTTTCTGCATAAGTTCCTTTAATGAAACCTCATCTCCTGTTTTAAATCCCTTTATCTTTGAAAAAGAAAGGTTAAATTTTTTATTAACATCAACAAACCACTGTTTTTTTATCTGTGGTTCTATTACTCCTCCTCCCCTACTATTTAGAGCAACTCGGTGAGTGTAATTTTCTTCAACTTTAACAACCAATCCTTTTTCGCGAAGTTTTTCAACAACAAGCGCTCTTGCCTTTTTAATCTTTAATCCTTCAAATTCTTTTGCGATTGGAAGCATCTTTCCATCAAATCCAATAATTTGTTCTTTTTCTAAATTGTGTCTTTCTGCAATCTCAAAATCAGTGTTATCATGCCAAGGAGTGATTGTCATTACTCCTGTTCCAAACTCAGGATCAATAACATCATCCTTGATTACTGTTGCAATTACTTCTCCATTAATCCACTCCACAGTTATTTTTTGACCGTGTTCATATTTTTTATAGCGCCTGTCATCGGGATGCATTACAACATATTTATCCCCAAGCTTTGTTTCTGGGCGAGAAGTTGCTATTACAAAAGGACCAAACTGAAGATAATAAAAAGATGTTTTTTCTTCTTTATACTCTATCTCATCGTCTGAAACAGTGGTCTGCATAAAAGGATCCCAGTTAACAATTCGTGCTCCTTGATAAATAAGTCCATCGTCATACATTCTTTTAAAAGCAGTTCTAACTGCTAAGCTTCTCTCTTCATCAAGAGTAAACGCCTCTCTACTCCAATCCAAAGAAGCTCCCATTTTTTTAACTTGATTTATTATTGTATCGTGATTATCTTTTGCAAACTGATGAACTCTCTCTAAAAAAAGATCACGACCAAGATCGTGCCTCGTCTTTCCTTCTTTTTCGTATATTATTTTTTCAGTCTTGTTTGCAGTTGCAATCGCTGCATGATCAGTTCCAGGAAGCCAAAGCGTTTTCTTTCCTCTCATTCGGTTAAAACGAACTAAAGCATCTTGATACGCAAGCATTGCCGCATGCCCCATGTGTAGTTTTCCTGTAACATTTGGTGGAGGCAGTACAACTGTATATGACTCCCCTTCCGGAAGATTGTCTGGATTAAAGTATCCGCTATCTTCCCAAAGTTTATAATTTTTTTCTTCGCAAAGTTCGTGATTATATTTTTTTTCCATAACAACTAAAAGAATTTTCTGATTTCTTGAATAAACCAAGGAGTAAACTTCTCAGGAGTTCGCTCAACTTCTTTTTTTAAATCATCAAGAGATATCCACTTCATCTCTTCAACTTCTTCTGGGGAAGGATTAACTTCTCCGCTATAAACTCCTTTTAAGACATAGCAAAACTCATTTTCTGATCCGATATCCTTGAATTTCGCACTATAAACAAAAGAACCAACCTCTTCTAATTCACAAGAAAAACCAAGTTCTTCAAAAAGGCGTCTCTTTCCAGCTTCTAAAAGATCTTCATTAGGAGCAGGGTGACTACAGCAGGTATTGCTCCAGTACTCTCCCCAAAGCATTTTTTCTTTTGCTCTTTTTTGGATCAACAACTCATCTTTGTCATTAAAAATAAAAACACTGAAAGCTCGGTGAAGCTTTCCTTCTCCAAGATGAGCTTTTATTTTTTCTTCTCTCCCAACTTCTTGATCTTCTTCATTAACAAGAACTACATAATTCATAACAACTATTTTAAATTACTCTCCCAAAACTAAAACTTGATAATAACGAGTTCTGGCACAGTCAAGTTCCAGAAACATAACTCTCTGCCACGGTCCCAGTTGCATCTCTCCTTCTATTAGATTAAGAGTTACCGTTGAGGGAAGACAGATCGCTTTACAGTGAGAGTGGCCATTAGCGCACTCATCGTCACACATATTAACTGTTCTTATCTCAAAGTTATCATGATTATAATCACCATCCATTGGGGCAACTTTATCTAATCTTTCTCTAATATCTTTAAGAAGCAGGGGCTCGTTCTCGTTTAAGATAAGAGCTGACGAGGTGTGCATAATCTGAATGTTTACCACTCCGTTTCTAACTCCACTCTCTTTAACAAAAGAAACGATATTATCAGTAACATCTATAAACTGATACGCTTCCTTCGTTTTTAATTCATGCTTTGTGTGTACAGTTTTCATATTTTTCTTGTTAACATAAAATTAATCATATCTTCCATTATACCAACTTCTTCGTTTTTTTCAAATTCACTGATAGCAATACGCGCTTCCTTCATATATTTTTCAGCAAGTTGAACCGCTCTTTTTTTTGCTTCTGTTTTTAATATAATATCCTTGGCTCTTATCAAGTCTTCGTCTTTCAAGTGTTCTTTGTTTATTAATTCCCACAACTCTCCTTTCTTGTCTTCTTCAAGAGCAAAAAGAACAACAACATTTCCCCCTTTTCTTTCTTCAATATCTTTCCCTATCTTCTTTCCAAACTTTTTTTCTTCGCCAAAAATATCTAAAATATCATCTTGTATCTGAAACGCCATTCCTAAGTTAAAACCATATTTTTTCAAAAGTTCAACCTCTTCACTACTTCCTTTCCCGCACACTCCCCCCAGATGACAACTTGCCTCAAATAATCTTGCTGTCTTCTTTTCGGCCATCATTAACGCATCCTCTATTTTAATATCTTTGTATCGGTTTTCCTTCACGAAGTTCTCTTCTTCTCTTCCTTTTAATTCTTGTAAAACATCAACTGTTTCTCCTTCGGTTAAAACTTCCAATGCTTCTGCTAATATTTTTACACATTTTTTTGGAGAAGAAGACTTCAGTCCTCCTTTTGGGATAACAGATGCATAGTGCATCGCAACACACTCTGCTCCTGAAATGCCAAGTTTTTTCCACAAAGTAGGGTCTCCTCTTCTAATCTCACTGTGATCAATCATATCATCAATAATTAGTGAGTAGTTGTGTAAAATCTCAACTGCTCCTGCTGAACATAAAGCGTCTTCTGTCTTTCCTTTAACTGCTTTACAGCTTAAAATAACAAAAGCTGGACGCAGTCTTTTGCCTCCAGCTTTTACTTGATAAAGCACTTCTTCTTGAAACCTTGATCCAAGACAAGAAGAAAGAAGTTCTTCTATCACTGGATCAACTATTTTTTTAACTTGTTCTAAATAAGAACTAATGTTTTTTTGCATATTTAATATATTTATAACCTTCTCCCGCCCATAAAACAGAAGACGATATTATTATTATAAACAAAATCTCCTGAAAGGACAAAGGAACAAAATGAAAAACATCTCTCACTTTTGGAGTAATTATCACTGCAAGTTGCAACAAGGTTCCAATAAAAAGAGAAATTATTACATACTTGTTACTTAAAAATCCTATCTTAAAGATAGACCTTGTCATTGAACGCATATTTATCGCATTATAAAGTTGAGTAAACGCTAAAACGCTAAAAACAGCTGTTCGGGCTTTGTTTAACCCTTCTCCGTTATCATAAAACATATCAAAAACAATAATTGAAAGAACAAACATAATTCCGACCATCATTATGAAGAAAGGAAGTATCTCTTTTGTCAAAATAGTTTCTTTTTTGTTTCGTGGTGGTTTTCTTAAAACATCTTCATGTTTTGGTTCAACGGCCAAAGAAAGAGCCGGAAGTCCATCAGTCACAAGGTTTAACCATAATATCTGGGTAGGAAGAAGCGGAAGTGGAAATCCAAGGAGCAAAAAAAGAATTATTGTTCCAATTTCTCCAAAATTTGTTGTTATCAAGAAAGCACTTGACTTCCTAGTGTTCTCAAAAACAACCCGCCCTTCTTCTATTGCACTTACAATTGATGAAAAATTGTCATCGGCAAGAACAATATCCCCTACTTCTTTAGTAACATCTGTTCCCATTATTCCCATCGCAATTCCAACATCTGCTTGCTTAACTGCAGGAGCATCATTAACTCCATCACCAGTCATCGCTATTATCGCTCCTTGTTGTTGCAGGGTTGTTGCTATTCTCAACTTCATCCGAGGAGTTAAGCGAGCAAAAACATTAACATTTTTAACAGCATCTTCAAGTTCTTCATCGCTCATCTTTACTAGTTCGGATTGTTCAAGTGCATCTGGGTAATTTTCTTTTTTTTGTTTTAAAATATTAACTTCTTTTGCAATTGCCACTGCTGTTTTTTTGTGATCTCCGGTCGCCATTACTACCCTTATCCCTGCTAAATTTGCTTTCTCAACTGCCTCTTTAACTTGTAGTCGCGGAGGATCAATCATTCCAACCGCCCCACTAAAAACAAGACTATCAAGCATATCCTCATTTATCATATTAAAATTATCTTCAACTTCTTTGTATGCTAACCCGATAGTCCTCATTGCTTTTTCACTCATCTCCTCAATCTCAGCAATAATCTGTTTCTTTTTTTCTTCAGTAAACTCTTTCACTTCTCCATTTTCTCTTATTTTAATTGCTCTCTTTACTACTTCTTCTGGGGAACCAGTGACATAAATCTCTTTTTTGTCGCCTATCTTTAATAAAGAAGCTCTTAGTTTTAACTTGGAGCTAAACGGCATATCATCTATCTTTTTTTCAGAACTTTCAACCACTTCTTTTTTTAATCCAGCTTTTTCAGCAAGAACAAGCATCGCCCCTTCTGTTGGATCTCCTATTATTTCATAATTATCTTTACCATCATCGCTACGAGTTATTTCTGCTTGATTACAAATCTCGGCAATATGAAGCAACTTATCAAGGTCATTTTCTTCTTGTGGCAAAATAACCTGCTCATCTCTGTAAAAACTTCCTTCTGGCGTCCACCCTTCTCCACTAACCATTATCTTGTCGCTGTTTGGAAGAGAAATCTCTCTAACTGTCATTGTGTTTTGAGTTATCGTTCCTGTTTTATCAGTAATTATATGATCAACAACGCCAAGCGTTTCTGTTACCGGAAGATGTCTTATTATCGCACTTCTTTTTGCCATTCTTGTTGCTCCAACTGCCAACACAACCGCCAAAATTGCTGGTAATCCTTCCGGAATTCCAGAAACAAGAGCTGCTATTGATCCAAAAAGCGGTTCTTCAAAATCACTAAATCCATTTTTAAAAGAAGCTCCATTTTTGACAACTGATATAAGAAATATTAAACCTGCTCCAGTAAAAGAGAAGATAGCCATTCTTCTTGTGAGAATTGATACTTTCTCTTCAAAATGTCCTTTTTCTTTCTTTATACCTCCAATATCTTCAGCTATTCCTCCAAAAACTGTACTGCTTCCTGTTGCAACAACAACCCCCTTCCCCCTTCCTCCAGAGATAAAAGTTCCCATCCAAGCCATATTTTTCTTGTCTCCCAACTCAATGTTTTTTTGTAAAACTTCTTCATCTTTTCTAACTGGCATTGATTCTCCGGTTAGTGATGATTCGTTAGTCCTTATTTCTCTTACATCAAAAAGACGAACATCGGCTGGAACTCGATCACCTTCTTCAAGAAAAACAACATCTCCAGGAACTATCTCTTCAGCAAAAATTTTAAGCAGTTTTCCCTCTCGGTAAACTTTCGCCATCGGAACAACCATCTTTTTAAGAGCATTTATTGCTTGTTCTGCTTTATACTCTTGTATAAAGCCAATTACAGCATTAACAATAACAATCGCAATAATAACATAAACATCAATCCACTTCCCAAAAAGACCAGCAATAACCGCCGCAGAGATAAGAACATAAATCAGGCCGTTGTTAAACTGTTTTAAAAATATAAAAAACGGATGACGAGAATCACCCTCACTAATTTTATTACTGCCATACTTCTTAATGTTTTCTTCTACTTGTTTTTTATTAAGACCTTCTCTCTTTGAAAAAAATTCATTAAAAACTTGCTCTATGTTTTTTGTATGCCAGTTGTTCATCTTTAAAACTATTTTATTAATTTTCCTTTTTTATTTTTCCATTTTTCAACTTCTTTATGATTGCCAGAAAGAAGCACCGAAGGCACTTTCCATTTTTTTTCATCTGCTTCAAAAACCTCGGGCCTTGTATACTGTGGATACTCAATAAAAGACTCTTTCTTTTTTCTTTCTTTCAAGAAAGATTCTTTTCCAATAACCCCAGGAACAAGTCGTGCCACCGTTTCAACTACGGCCATTGCTGGAATTTCTCCTCCCATAAGAACAAAGCTTCCGATTGATATTTTTTCATCTGCAATATGCTTTGCAACTCTCTCATCAACTCCTTCATATCTTCCACATATCATTATAACTTGATCGTACTCTGTTAACTTGCTTGCTTTTTTTTGGTTAAATTTTTTACCTCTCGGAGTAAACAAAACTACTAAAGATTTTTTATTTTTTAGTTTTATATCAGAAACCGCCCGATATATCGGACCAACCTTCATCACCATTCCACTTCCTTCTCCGAAACAAGCATCGTCAACCGTTCTGTGCTTATCCGTTGTCCAGTCTCTTAGGTCATGAACATTTACCTCAAGAAGCCCTTTTTCACACCCTTTGTGCAAAATCCCTTTTGAGAAATACTCCTCAAAAAAAGAAGGAAAAATTGTTATTACATCAAAACGCATAATTGTTATTTATAAAAAAAGCAGTGCTATATGATTATAGCACTGCTTAATATGTTTTCAATCTTTTTTAGAGTTTTATGTCCTCTAATCCTTCTTTTTTGTCATCTGAAGAATCTTCTTCTCTTGGTTTGTAAGTGCTACCTTCGGGCTCAGCAATTTTCAAGTTTATTCTTGCTTTGCGTTTAAGTCCGATGGTGCGAACCAAGTCTCTTATTGCTTTTGCTGTTGATCCACCTTTTCCGATTATTTGTCCCATATCATCGGCGTGGACTCTAAGTGTAAGCAATACTCCCATCTCATCAACTTTTCTTTCTATTTCTACTGAGTCGGGGTTATCTACTAAACTCTTCACGATAAATTCCAAGAAATCCTTGTCTGAATTTTCTTTAACCATAAGTATATTTTTTATCGTACAAGGGGTGCAATGAAGCAAATTAAGTAATCTTTTTTTGCATCTCACTCCCCCGCTTATTAAGTAATTCGACCTTTTCTTATCCTCTATCTGATTTTATCTTTTATAATAATTCTGTCAAGTGGACTATTTTTTCTTTTCTTCTGCTTTCTCTGCTGGTTTATCTTCTTTTTTTGCAACTTCTTCTTTTTCCGGTTTATCTTCTTTTACTTCTTCTACCTCCTCTGGTTTCTCTTTTGTTTCTGGAGCTTCTTCTTTTGGTTCTTCCTCTTTAGCTTCTTCTACTTTTTCTTCTTTTTCAACCACTTCTTCTTCAGAGGCCTCTTCTTTTGCTTCTTCTTTAACTTCTGAAGCTTCTTCTGCTGATTTCTTCTCTTCTGCTTTTTTGCTCATCTTTTCTTTTCTCTTATTTGTCAAAGAAACAACTTGTTTCTTTTCTCCTTCGATTATTTTTTTCTCAATTAAAAGATTATTCACCCTGTCTGATGGTTTTGCTCCGTTTCCAATCCACTTCAGTGTTTTTTCCTTGTCTATCTCACAATCTTTTGTTAGGGGATTATAAAATCCAACATCGGCGATAAATCTTCCGCTTGCTGGGGGGTTATTTTTATTAACAACTCTTATTCTGTAAAATGGTTGGTGTTTTCTCCCTGTTCTAAAAAATCTAATTTTAAGCATATTTATTTTATATTATTACTTCACAAGTCTTTTAGCGCCTTTTTTGCTGCTTCTTCTTCAGCCTCTTTTTTTGAATCACCCTTCCCTTCTCCTATTTTTTTTTCGCCTACAAAAACTCCCATAACAAATCTTTTTCTGTGATCTGGCCCTTCTTCTTTTACTACTTCGTAGTGAGGAGTAATGTTTGATTTTTCTTGAACTTTTTCCTGAAGTTCTGACTTTGGATCACGATAAGTTCCTAGCTCAATTATTTTTTCTAATCTTGATATTAGGTATTTTTTTATAAAAGCATCTGCTTCTTCGTATCCACGATCCAAGTAAAGTGCCCCTATAAAAGCTTCAAAAGTGTTTGCTAAAATACACAAACGAGCTTTTCCTTTCTCTCCTCTTTCTCCTTTTGACAAAAGAAGAAAATCTTCAAAACCTAACTCATTTGCTGTGTCTCCGATCTCCTTAGTGTTAACCAGTGATGCCCTCCATGTTGTTAGCTTTCCTTCTGATTCTTCTGGATACTTAAAATAAAGATACGAAGTAACAACAAGTTCTAAAACAGCATCTCCTAAAAATTCTAACCTTTCATTCTGACCAAGATTAAAATCAGGATTTTCGTTTAAATAAGAGCGGTGGCAGAAGGCCTGAACAAGCAAGTTCTTGTCTTCAAACTCCACTCCTATTTTTTTTTCAAGTTCTTTAAATTTTTCTTCCATTATTCCGTTTTATCGTTTTCAATCTCCTTATAAACAGTTCCCAGTATTCCGTTGACAAATCTACCTGAACTGCTTCCGCCAAACTCTTTCGCCAACTCAATTGCTTCATTGATAGCCACCTTTGGAGGAACTTCCTCCTTTTTTGAATAGATAAGCTCATAAAGCCCCAGACGAAGAACATTACGATCAATAATTGTCATCTTCTCTAATGGCCACTCTGGAGCAGCAACAACAATTATATTATCAATCTCTTTCTGATTATCTAAAACACCTTTTGTTAAGCTTTCAATAAACTGAACATCTTCCTCTTTTTTCATCAACTTTTCACAGTTTCTCTTGACTACATCTTCGTAGTTTTTATTTTTCTCATCAAAAAAATCTAACTCATAAAGAGTCCTAACTGCAATTGATCGTGCTAGATGCCTTGATGACATATTAATTACTTCTTTTTTGATAATGATGCTGGGTCTAGTGGTTTTTCTTTTTCTTTCTCTTTCTTTACCGCTTCTTTGGTTTCTTTTACTTTCTCTTCTTTCTTCTTCTCTTTCTTTAAGACATCAATAATCTCTCTTCCTTTATAATAACCGCAAGCTTCACATACAGTGTGCATAACTTTCTTCTCTTTACACTGAGAACACTCTGTGAGGGTTGGCTTCTCAAGATAAATGTGCATCCTTCGTTGATTTCTTCTTCCTTTTGTTTTTCTCTGTTTTGGTACTGCCATAATTTATTGTTTAGTTCTAATCTAACGCTTTTACTGCTAAAGATTATATCAAAAAACCGAAAAACTTGCAACAGCAAACAAAAACTAAAGCATTCAGCGCCCAGGACGCCCAACTTTTTTAACCGCAAGGCCAACTGCAAAGGCATAAGCGTGATGCTCTCCGAACTTGTTTATCTGATAGTCTTTTTTTCTTCCCTGCTGTTTTATAGAAACTTTTTGTCCTTTTTTATTTTTTTCTATTTTTGAGATATAGATATCAGCCTCTTTCTCTTTTCCGTAATATAGTATCTTCTGTTTTTTACCCTCCCCCACTTCTCTTACCCGGTAGTTATCAATATTAAGAACAAGCACCCCCTCTTTTCTTGTTTTTTTTGCCAAAACTTGATACTCATCAACTAAATTATTCATATCAGAAAAACCCTCTTTATATCGCTGTGTTATATTAGTGATAATAGAAATATCTGGTTTTATTATAGACAGTAGATATCTCATATCTCCTTTATCTGAAGATCCTAAACTTAAAACCAAAAAATCAGGAAACTTTTTTTGAAATATCTTTAACGGTGCTTTTAAAATTGCAGGAATCCACTTTTTATACTCGTTATATCCACTTGGAAGATAAAGAATTGATAGCGGTAAACCAATCTCAGTATTAAAGTTTTTTGGATTTGCTCTTACCGTAAAACCAGCCTCTTCTAGTCTTCTTTTAACTTCTTTCTTAACAAAACTCTTGTTTGTGCTTCCTGCTACTGCAATCACAACCGGCTTGTGAATAAAAAGCACAATCTTTGTTATTGTTTTCAAATAATACTTTAAAAATGTTTTTAGAATAAACTTCATTTTTATAAAAATAACTTTTCTAGCCGATTAAAAACTTCTAAAATATCTTCTTCTCTTCTTCCAAAACTCAGCCTGATATGCCCTTCCCCGTTCGGCCCAAAGGCAACTCCAGGAACAACCGCCACCTGACTCTTCTCAAGCAACCAGAAGGCAAACTCTCTTGAATCAACAACCTTCTTCTTTTTCTTGATATCAACAGCTTCTGGGTTTATCTTGGGGAAAATATAATACGAACTATCCGGCTTAACAAAACTAAAAACACTGTTTAGTTTTTCAATTCTTTCACACATCATATCTCTCCTTTTTTTATATCTCTCTCTAAACTCATTTATTTTTTCTTCTCCAATTTCCAATGCTCCCATTGCTCCGTACTGTGATATCACTGGAGCACAAGTAACTAAACTGTCGTGAACTTTTATTATCTCACGAATATTTTCTTCATCACTATGAAGATAAGCAACTCTCCACCCAGTCATCGCAAACGCTTTA
The DNA here is from genome assembly GCA_021734685.1 of Minisyncoccota bacterium. Classification (GTDB taxonomy): domain Bacteria; phylum Patescibacteriota; class Minisyncoccia; order Minisyncoccales; family PWPS01; genus PWHW01. The sequence goes on from JAIPIL010000003.1 coordinate 16,886, forward strand.
GAGAAAGAAAAAATTCTTATAACTCTTTTTCTTAGTTCTGGGAGTTCAGCTAGAGAGAAAAACTCTTTTTCATCGTAAATAAAATCTTTGTAAACTTCGTCTGAAATAAGAAAGAGATTGTGCTTTTCTGCTAGTTCTGCTAACTCCAACAACTGCTTCTTGCTATATATAGTTCCGGTTGGATTGTTAGGATTACAGTAAAAAATAGCTTTTGTTTTCTTGGTAATAACCTTCTTATACTTCTCTATATCAAAACTCCACCCTTCTTCTTCGTTTAACGGAACAAAAACCGGTTTACATCCAGCAAGTTTTATTACTTCCTGATAACTAGTATAAGTTGGCTCGGGAATTATAACCTCATCTCCGGGATTGGTTATCGCCATAATCGTTGCTGTAATTCCTTGAATTGATCCTGCTGTCACTAAGATCTCTTTCTCCCAATCATAAAACATATTCTCTTTCTCTAAAGACTCTTCTATCAACTCTCTCAACTCAGGAAGCCCAGGAGACAAAGAGTATTTTGCAACCACTCCCCTTTTCAAAGCTCGCTCCACCCTTCTTTTAATAAAGTCAGGAGTATCAAAATCAGGAATTCCCTGTGCCAAAGAAACTGCATCAGGATACTTTGAAGCCCGAAGTTCTATCTCTTTAATTGTTGATAACTTAATATCCTTAACTCTCTCAAACATAAACCCCATCTTTTTTAGATTATTTCAACTCTTTTTTTTGAACTCTTGTGGCCACTAACAATGCTAACATCAGAAAGTGGAACTTTAAAGTAGTTGGCAAGCAAGCGCATCACTTTTTTGTTTGCCTTTCCGTCAACAGGAAGCTCTTTAACTTTTACTTTAAAGTGATTTTCATCAATCTTTTCAACTTCATCCTCTCTAGCCTTAGTTTTAACAGTAACAAACACTTTCATTTATTAAATCCTAACTAATAGTATCTCATTCTAATATATTTCCTTTTTTCTTGCAAAAAAAATGGCACAGATCCGACCTGTGCCATTAAGTTTCTGATGTCTTAAGGCAAAAAATTTATTTATTCTTCTCTTGTTTTGAAATAAAACTTGAAATTTCTTTTTTAAATAATTCTAAATCTTTTAAATTTTCACTAAGAACTTTAAAAATGATTTTCCTGTCTATTTCTCCATATTCATGAACTAGTAAATTTCTCAAACCTATCATTCTGGTTATTTTTTGAGATAAATCTTCCGAAATTACTTTTTTTCCGAAAAGAATTGAGATGGCGCCATAATTATCTTCAGGTCTTTTCAAGTTAAGATCAATTATTATTAAATGAGAGGTATCAATAATTGTTTGAATTGAAAGTTGAAGATATCTTTCAGTGTTTCCAAATAAGTGAAAATCAGACAAAAACTTTTCTTCATCTTCTATCTCTTGACGAAGTTGATAAAGATAACCTAAATACTCTTGAAAATTATCTAATTTATTTAAAATTTTCTGATAAGTTAAAGATGTCATACTAATAGTTTAAAACTCTTTGATTATATTTTTCTAATACTGGTTTAAAGTCAAAATAATCATTAAGAGTCTTTAATTCAAAATCAACTCTTTTGTCTTGAGATCTTTCAAAAATTATTTTCCCTTCTTTTAAAACCACATACTTCAAAAAAGATGAAGCCGTGTTTAAGACAACTATATCCGTGTCTTTCTTGAGAAGTTTTGAAATCTCGCCAATTAATTCTAATCTTTTTTCAAAAAAATCATCAACTTGATGTTTATCAAAAAACAATCCTATATCTATGTCGCTTTTTGAAATGCTCGTTCCTGTTGCCTGAGAACCGAATAAATAGCAAAACAAAACCCCTTCTTCCTGTTGAAGAAATCCTTTAAGTTCCTTAATCATATTTTCTAAATCTTGTTTTTCCATAATCCAAATAAGACTCTTTTATTATAACAAAAAATAAAAATAAAACAAAAAAATGTCCTAGGTGACACCTATGACATTTTTTTGTTTCTTGTTTTTTTTAGAGTGTTGGGTTAACTACTCTTCCCATAAAAAGGATGTTTCCGCTTTTTTCTTGGATGATGAAGATGAACGGGTGGTCAGCTTTGAACTGTTTTTTTTCTTCGGGCATCGCAGATTCCATCATCACAACTCCTGTTGCTGCTGCTGCTTCTGTTCCTTTTTCGTCAACTGTGATGTATGCGCTGTGAACAACCTTTCCAATAAAAAGAGACTTGTCACCGTTCATTCCTGAGAAGTCGGCACCGCCACTAAAAGAGCGAGTCATTCCAAGAGCTTGCAAATAATTTTTTAACTGATAATCAGATTCAAGTTCAAACTTTGGAAGATAAACGGCAACCTCTTGTTTGTATGCTTTAGTTGCAACTGTTTTTATTTTATCAACGGTAATGGTGTTTTCAACGGCAGATAAATCATTTTCCCTAGGAAGAACGACCATCATTGATACTTCCTCTCCTTTGTAAGGCATCTCTAAAACTTGGATCAGTTCATCCTCATAATATCGGTACTCTCCATCGGTCTTCTGCATCATCTCAACTTGAACTGTTTCATCACTATCTACATAAAAATCACTCTCTGTTGTATTTTCTTCATCAAACTCGTCTTCCCAGTCCCCCTTGAAGTATATTGCGTTAGTAATTACCAAGCGAGTTAAGTCTGAAAAAGAGTTTTCTGGAAAGAGTTCGTCAATTATATCGTTTGTTTTTTCCGCAACCCAACTGTTAATAATCTCTCTTGCTTTCTCTGGATCTTTTCCAAAATCAATGTTTCTAGCTACTCCCCCGTAAAATCTTTCTGTTGCTTCGGTGAAAGTAGGAAGAAGGTTGTAGTCCTCTTGAACCCACAAGGCGTTTGCTGTTTTCATCTCGTAGTTATCGTTATCTGCATTAAGACGATTGTAGATACTTGCAACCGCAGGTCTGCGAACACTATCTCCTTCCGGAAATCCAAAAACAGAAACTATCTCTTCTGCAGTTTCTTCTCTTGCTCCTTCGTAAACTATTGCAAGTGCGGTAGAGATGCTGTATGGGGATATAAAGACATTTTCTTTTTCTTCTTTAATTATTTCTTTATAGATCTTTAAAGCAAACTCGTTATTTGCATCTTCTACCGCTTTAACTCCTTCTGGAGTTACTCCTTCGTCATCGGCAGTAAAAGTAGTTTCACTTTCTCCTCCTCCTAAAGAAAAGATATAAGAAAGAAATGTTTTGTTTTTTATCTCTTCTTCTGTGTATCCAGCAATGAGGATAAGCGAGACTCCGATGAAGAGAATAAAAAGAGACAAGATTGATAATAATAAAAACTTTTTAACCATATATTTAATTTATAAAAACTAATAATAATTAAAATAGCAGGTTTTAAAAATTATAAAAGCCTAAATGACTGACGGTGGATGTCACAAGGACCGTGTTTTAGTATCATCTCGCGGTGAAGTTTTGTTCCGTATCCTTTATGTTTATCAAAGTGATAAAAAGCATACTTCTTGTGATAATTGTTCATTATTCTGTCTCTTGTTACTTTCGCAATCACTGACGCCATACTGCACTCCAAAACACTCTCATCTGCTTTTGGAAGTGATCTCTGTTCGTGATTAATGTTTACTCCAAAGTTACCATCAATAATCAGAACGCACCCCTCAATACTAATCTTCTCAACTGCCTCCTGCATTGCAAGTTTTGTTGCTTGTAAGATGTTTATCTGATCTATTATTTTTTCTGAAACAACTCCCACTCCCCACTCAATCTCTGGATGATTCGTTAGTATCTCATAAAGCTCTTCTCTTCTTTTCAGGGTAATTTTTTTAGAATCCCTAATATTTAACCGGTTCTCTTTTAGATAAGAATCCATCTTTTTTATCTTCACCGCAGAGGCAACAACAGGCCCTGCTAACGGCCCCCTCCCCGCCTCATCAACCCCAACAATTATTTTCTCCAACGATTTTGCCATATTATAAAAAATGATTTATTATTATAGCACAGTCAAATGTCAAATGTTAATTATTAAATGTCATAACTATGTCCTTCACTCACCTACATGTTCATACCGAATACAGTTTACTTGATGGTCTTACAAAGCTAGACGATCTTTTAGATTATGTTAAGGAAAACGGAATGGATGCCGTCGCAATCACTGATCACGGTGTTCTTTACGGTGCAATAGAGTTTTACAAGAAAGCAAAAAAAGCTGGCGTTAAGCCAATTATCGGGTGCGAAGTGTATGTCGCCTTTGATGGAATGCACAACAAAAGGCCAAACATTGACAACAAATCTAATCACCTTGTTCTTCTAGCAAAAAATATAAAGGGCTATCAAAACTTGGTGCGATTAGTGAGCAAAGCCCATCTTGAAGGATTTTATTACAAACCAAGAATAGATAATCAACTTTTAGAAGAACACACTGAGGGATTAATCTGCCTCTCTGCTTGTCTTAAAGGAAAAATCCCTCAACTCGTCCTTTCTGGGAAGTATGATGAGGCAAAAAAACTTGCTCTTCACTATAAAAATATATTTGAAAAAGATAGCTTCTATCTTGAAATCCAAAATCATCCAAACACTCCTGATCAAGAAAAAGCAAACAAAGAACTGGTAAGAATCTCAAAAGAAACCGGAATTCCTCTTGTTGCAACTTGCGACTCACACTATCTAAGACCAGAAGATGCGGAAACACAAGATATATTAATGTCTATCGGGACTGGCTCTGATATAAATAATCCTGACCGAATGTCAATCATTCATGATGATTTTTCAATGCCTGCTCCTGAAAAAATGAAAGAGTTGTTTAAAAATGTTCCTGAAGCAGTTGAAAATACAGAAAAAATTAAAGATCTTTGCAATCTAGAAATTGAGTTAGGGAAAAGAATACTCCCCTACTTTCCGCTTGAAGAAGGAAAAACTGCAAACGATATGCTTCAAGAGTTGTGTGAAAAAGGAATTCCGGAAAAGTATCGCCCCGAACAAGAAGAAGAGGTTAAAAAAAGATTAAAAGAAGAGATGGATGTCATTGTTGGCGCTGACCTCTCTTCTTATTTTCTAGTTGTCCAAGATTTTACTGTCTGGTCAAAAAAGAACAACATCGTAGTTGGTCCCGGAAGAGGTTCTGCTGGTGGATCAATTGTTGCTTATCTTATCGGAATAACAAACATTGATCCTCTCCATTACGGATTAATCTTTGAGAGATTTTTAAATCCCGGAAGAGCAAAGGTTTCTCTTCCTGATATTGATCTTGATTTTGCTGATAAAAGAAGAGATGAGGTTATCTCATATATTGGAGAAAGATATGGAAAAGACCGTGTAGCACAGATTATAACTTTTGGAACGATGGCTGCTAAGGCTGCAATTCGTGATGTTGGAAGAACGCTTGGTTATCCTTATGCCTACTGTGACAAGGTTGCAAAGATGATTCCCCTTGGAGCAAATCTAAAAGAAACAAAGGAGAAAATTGCTGACTTTAGACAGCTATATGACACTGATGAGAAGGCTCGCCGAATGATAGATCAAGCTGAAAAGTTAGAGGGAGTTGTCCGCCATGCATCAACACATGCCTGTGGACTGGTTATCTCCAATAATCCCTTAACAGACATCGCTCCTCTTCAACACCCAACCAACAACGGAGAAGGAGTTCTTACTCAGTATGCGATGGAGTCCGTTGAAGATCTAGGACTTTTAAAGATGGATCTGTTGGGCTTAAAAAACCTAACCATTCTTGAAAACACCCTGAAAAGAATATACGCAATCAGTAAAAAAGATATTGATTTAGAAAAAATCCCCCTTGACGATAAAGAAGCCTTCAAAATCCTAAAACAAGGAAACACAGTAGGTGTGTTTCAACTGGAGTGTTTGTCTGGAGACACTATTATCTCCAATACAACAATTGAAAAACTATACAAGAGAAAAGACAAAAAAAGAATCACTTCTTTATATCTAGATGAAGGAAAGATCCATCTTAACGAGATATTAGATGTTGTAAGTAGCGGAAAAAGAAAAGTTTACACTTTGATCACAGAAAATAACCGATATATAAAAGCCACAAAAGGTCATCGCTTCCTAACTAAAGACGGCTGGAAAGAGTTAAAAGATATAAGGGTTGGAGAAACTGTTCTAATGAGAGAAAAAGCAAAACACCTTGTTTACAGAAGATGTGAATTGTGTAAAAAGCAAATTTACGGAAATCCAAGAAAGGAGGCAAAATTTTGTTACCGATGTTCAGCGCTTACTTATAAAAATCCTAGTAAACCAATCTCAAGAGAAAAAATAAAAAAAGCAAGAGTAGAATTTTACGCAAACGGTGGAAAACCGTGGAATACAGGGTTAACAAAAGAAAATAGTGATATATGGAGGGAGACATCAAAAAAAATTGCCACTGCTCTTACTGGGAAAACACTTGAAGATCGTTACGGAAAGGAAAAAGCAGACAAGATAAAGAAAAGAATGTCAGAAAGATTTAGTGGGTCAAAAAATCCGATGTTTGGAAAAACCCCTCCTCATGGAAAAAGAGGGTTCCGTAAAGATTTAGGTCACTTTGTTCGTTCTTCGTGGGAAGCTGATTTTGCAAGAATATTGAAGCTATACAATTTAGATTATCAGTATGAACCAAAAACATTTCCTTTGACAAGAGAGAATGGAGAGATTATCAACTACACCCCTGATTTTTATGTTCCATCTAAAAACACTTTTTATGAAATAAAGGGATTTTTACGACACCCCGATAAAGAAAAAATTGAGTTATTTGAAAAACAATACCCACAATATAACTTTGTTTTAGTCAACAATACTCTTTTTGCCGAACTTGCTTTAAAATATAAAACTCTAATTAATTGGGAGTGTCCACAAATTCCTAAAAAAGGATTTAGTTTTGTTAAAATTAAAGAAATTAAATACTCTGGAGTAGAAGAAACCTATGATATTAAGATGAAATCCCCTGCGAACAACTTCCAAGCAAGTAGTTTTATCGTTCATAATAGCGGAGGTATGCAACGCTACTTAAAGCAGTTGAAGCCTTCAAATATTGAAGAGATTATTGCTATGATCTCTCTTTATCGTCCTGGTCCGATGAAGTTTCTTCCTGACTACATTGCAAGAAAAAACAAAAAGAAAGAGATTGTTTACCTCCACCCTTCTTTGGAGCCGATTCTGAAGCCAACTTACGGAGTGCTTGTTTTCCAAGAACAAGTAATGCAGATCGCAACCGACTTGGCTGGGTTTAGTAAAGAAGAAGCTGATACCTTAAGAAAAGCGATCGGTAAAAAGATAAAAGAACTGATGGATAAGAAGAAAGGACAGTTTATAGAAGGAATGGGGCAAAACAAAATAAATGAAAAAATTGCAAGAGAGATATGGGAGTGGATAGAACCGTTTGCGCAGTACTCTTTCAACAAAAGTCACGCAGCAGCTTACGCTCAGATCGCTTATCAAACCGCGTATCTGAAGGCTCACTACCCTCGTGAATTTATGTCTGCTCTTTTAACTGCGGATCAAGGAGATACTGAAAGAGTTGGTTTTCTTATTAACGGCTGTAAAAAAATGAAGATAGAAGTTCTTCCTCCTGATATCAACGAAAGTTTTATGGGGTTCAGTGTTGTTCCTGATAAAAACGAAATCCGTTTCGGATTATCAGCAATTAAAAATGTTGGAGACAAGGTAGTTGAAGTTATCGTAAAAGAAAGAAAAGAAAACGGAGAATTTAAATCACTTGATGATTTCCTCTCCCGAATCCAACCACCAACTCTAAACAAAAAGTCACTGGAAAGTTTAGTGAAGTCAGGCTCTTTTGATCGTTTCAAACCACGAGAAGACCTTATCTATAACCTTGAACGATTATTAGAATACAGCAGAGAAAAGGGAAAGTGTAAAGATAATGGACAGTCAGGATTATTTGATACGGATCTTACAGAGTGTGAGCTTAGTTTAGAGAAAGCCCCTGAAGTTAACCATCAAGAAAAACTAAAGTGGGAGAAAGAGCTACTTGGTCTTTTTGTTACTGGACATCCGTTAGAATATCTGAAAGAAAAAACAAGAAACGGCGGAATTACAATTAAAGAAGCAAAAAAACAGATAACCGACACTCGAGTAAGAGTTGGAGTTGTTATCTCGGCAATTAAAAAAATAACCACAAAAAAAGGTGATCCGATGCTCTTTATTACTGTTGAAGATCTTGAAGAGACGATGGAAGTGATCGTTTTTCCAAAAACCCTTGAAAGCAACGGAACAATCTTTGAAGAAGGAAGATCAGTCTTCATATCAGGAAAGATAAACAACCGCGACGAAGTACCAAAAATAATATGCGAAACCGCAATGCCGATAGAATAAATAATATAAAATTTTCAATTTTCAATTTGGCAATTTTCAAAACAATCATCTGTCATTCTGAACGAAGCGTAGCGTAGTGAAGAATCCCACTGTTTTTGCAGTAACTTGAGATTCTTCGGCTACCGCCTCAGAATGACGGTGGGATGTCATTCCCACCCCTCCCTTGTCATTCCCGCGAAGGCGGGAATCCAGTTTTGGATTTTGAATTTTGGTTATTGGTGCTTATTTAGGATTTGGTGCTTAGGATTTGGTGCTTTTCCATATATATTGTCAAACGACGCTTTTAGTACTAAAATGTACTTATCACTATTAATAAATTAAAAATTACAATATGTCTGAAAATAATATTGAGAAAGTTAGGCACTCGCTTGCTCACATTCTTGCTTGTGCTATAAAAGAAATGTATCCGGAAGCAAAAATCGGAGTTGGTCCAGCAATTGACAACGGTTTTTACTATGATTTTGACAACATAAATATCAGTGAAACAGATCTTCCAAAGATTGAGAAAAATATGCGAAAAATCATTAAAAAAGGAGTTGTTTTTGAAAAACAAGTTGTTGACAGAAAAGAAGCAGAAAAAATCTTTAAAGATGAACCATACAAGTTAGAACTTCTTAATGATATTGAAGAAGAAGAGATTTCTATTTATAAAAGTGGAGATTTTGTTGATCTCTGTTCTGGCCCTCATATTGAAAATTCAAAAGAAATAAACCCTGAAGGATTTAAGCTTGAACGAACTGCTGGTGCTTACTTTAAAGGATCAGAAGACAACAAGATGCTTCAAAGGATATACGGATTGGCATTTGAAGACAAAGAAAAACTTCAAGATTACATCGCAAAAAAAGAAGATGCCGAAAAAAGAGACCATCGAAAGATAGGAAAAAAACTAGAACTCTTTATGTTTGATGATGAGGTTGGACAAGGTCTCCCCCTTTATCTTCCAAACGGAGGAATGCTTCGCTATCTGTTAATGAACTTTGCAATGGAAACTTATCTTGATCACGGATATGAGATTGTTTCAACTCCTCACATCGCAAGAGAAGATCTTTGGAAAAGATCAGGGCATTTAGAGCTTTATGCAGAAGATATGTATAGTCCAATATCAGTTGATGATAAAAACTACCGCTTGAAACCAATGAACTGCCCTTTCCATGTTAAGATGTATAACTTAAGAAAAAGAAGCTACCGAGAACTTCCTTTAAGATGGGCAGAGATGGGAACTGTTTACCGTTATGAAAAATCAGGAGAGTTGCACGGATTAACAAGACCACGAGGATTCACTCAAGACGATGCCCACATTATTTGTACTGAAGATCAGCTTTTCCAAGAAGTTATAAACGCCTTAAAACTGGTTCAGTATATATACAAAACACTGGGAATGGAAGATCTGAAATTTAAACTGTCAGTTAGAGACCCAAAAAACATTGATAAGTATTTTGGAGACAATAAAGATTGGGAAGAAGCAGAAAAATCACTTAAAAGAGCAATTAATGAAGTTTCCTCTTCTGGATATGAGATTGACGAAGGTGGTGCTGTTTTTTACGCTCCAAAAATTGATATTGACGCCGTAGATGCTGTTGGAAGAAGTTGGCAGTTGTCAACAATTCAGGTTGATTTTAATCTTCCTTACCGTTTTGATATGACCTACATCAATGAAAATGGAGAAGAAAAGACTCCGTTTATGATTCACCGCGCTCTCCTCGGTTCTTTGGAAAGGTTCTTAGGCGTTTACATAGAACACACTGAAGGAAACTTTCCTGTTTGGTTATCTCCAAAACAGGTTCTTGTCATCCCTGTTTCTGAAAAATTCGCTGATTATGCCGAAGAAGTTTTATCAGCATTAAGAAAAAAAAGAATAAGAGCATCTTTAAGTGGAGAAAACGAAACTTTGGGAAAAAAAATAAGAAACGGAGAAGTGCAAAAAGTGCCATATCTTGTTGTGGTTGGAGAGAAAGAAAAAAATGAAAAAACAGTTAGCGTCCGATATCATGGAAAAGACGAAGGAGTTATTAACCTTGATGATTTTGTTAAAAAATTAAAAGAAGAATCAAGTATATAATGGCAAAAATATCTCCTTTAACTCAAAAAATAATAAAGGATTTCTCCAGAGAAAAAAAATCTTCCAAAAAGAAGAGTGATTATTTTGTTAGGATAGAAAGAACCCCTAGAAACAGTGTTTTTAGAAATAAGATGATTGAAAAAGGAGAAAAAGGAGAAAAGCGAGCTTTAAGAAGAAAAGTAGTTGTATTTTTTTTAAGAAAAAGATTGTTTAGTAAAGATCTTTTACAGACAAACCCAAAAAGCAACGCTCGTCTTCTTTTTGCTGAAATAATTAGCCGTGGATATCTCTCAAAAAACAAAATTAAAAACTTAAAATTTCAAAAAGTTAGCGCTGTTCTGGAAAAATATTCCTATCTTTTAAGACACTCTCCTGATCAAAGGATGGGTTTTAAGTGGTGGATTATTGAGGTTGCTTCTTGTGAATTAGAAGAAGTTATATGGTCAGCAAAAGAAGAGAAAATATTTACCTCGTATATGGCTCGCTATTTGATGGAAGAAGCCGAGATTGAAAGTAGTTCAAAAAAAATAAATAGCACTTTTTTATTTCGGATATCATCAAAAAAAGCAATCTTTAAGGGAGTAGATCTTCCGGTTTTCAGTTACTACTTTATAAAAAACAAATATCCTTTCTGGAGTGAGGCGTCAGAAAAGGATCTTGAAAAAGTAATAACAACAATCAGTGAAGACAAGGAAGATATTGAAAAAGAGTTTAGAGGCACTGCCTATAAGAAAGTTTTTCTTTTTTGCAAAAAAAACACCCTCCCCTTTCTTGCTATAAAAGATCTTTTCAATCAAAATTCAAAAAAAATAAAGAGTCTTCTTTCTGATCCACAAGAAGTAGAAAAGGAAGTTAAAAAAATATACGAAGAAAAGAAAAAGGAAGTTGAAAAAACAATTTACCTCTCTACAACAACTCTTGCTTTCTTTTTATTTATTTTTAATTTTTCCTTTTTCAATTTCACTGTTAATAATTTTGACGCTCTTATCGGCGTCTTCCTCCTCCCTTTCCTTGTTCTACTTCTAACTGTAAGCACTTCCCTTCCTCTTGATAAAAACAAAAACAAACTATTATTAAAGGTGATTGATATTGTTTATAAAAAAGAAAACAAAGAAAAAAGAAAAATATCTTTAAAGAAGCATAAGAAAAGTGTTGTTTTTGCGATAAATATGTTCTATTCTTTATTTTTTGTTGTTTTAATCGCTCTTTTTATTTTCATTCTTTTTATTGTGGAGATGAAGACAAGCAACTCTTTTGTTTTCTTTTTTCTTCTTCTCTTATCATCTTTCCTTATGGTAAAAATAAGAAAAAAAGTAAAAGATCTTTTTGTAATAGAAAAGAAAGAGAAGATAACAGAAGTTGCCCTTGATGCTCTTTCTTTTCCTTTAATAAAGGTAGAAAAAGCACTTGAAATTAACGAAAAAAAATGTCACCCTGCTTTTATAATAACTGAAGCATTAATAAAAATGAGAAAAAAAGATATTGTTGATCTTTTTAATAACTGGAAGTTGAAGTTAAAACAAAAAAAAGAAAAAATATACGAAATTTAAACTATGAAATATCACATAATAACATACGGCTGTCAGATGAACGAAAGTGACAGCGAAAGAGTATCATCATTTTTCCAAGAAAACGGACTCTTGGAGGGAGATGAAGAAGAAGCTGATGTTATCATCTTTACTGCTTGCAGTATTCGTCAGTCAGCGATAGACAGAGTTATCGCAAGAGGAAAAGAGATAAAGAAAAAAAAGGAAAAGCCAGTAACAATTCTTACAGGATGTGTTCTTGAAGAAGATAAAAAAAGTTTATCTTCTATTTTTGATTACATTTTAGATATTAACGACCTCCCTCACTGGCCACTTCCCTTTCTTAGCAAAAGCAGTAAACAATACTTTGAAATCGTTCCAAAAAGAAACGGTATTAGTGCCTACATATCAATTATGACTGGTTGTGACAACTTCTGCACATACTGTGTTGTTCCTTATACTAGAGGAAGAGTATCTTGTCGTCCAACAAAAGAAGTTTTAAAAGAAGTTGAAGAGGCCGTAGAAGAAGGACACAAAGAGATCTGGTTTCTCGGACAAAATGTAAACGCCTATAAAGAAGAACTAACTTTTGGAGAACTACTAAAAGAAACAAACAAAATAAAAGGTGATTTCTGGATAAGGTTTACCAGCTCTCATCCAAACGATTTTACCGATGATATGATTGAGGCGATGAAAAACTGCAAAAAAGTAACCAACTACCTAAACCTTCCTGTTCAATCTGGAAACGACGAGATTTTGAAAAAAATGAACAGACCATACAACATTTCAGAGTATAAAAAAATTATTACAAAAGTAAAAGAAGAAGTCCCCGATGTGTTTATATCAACCGACATAATTGTTGGTTTTCCCGGAGAAACAGAAAAACACTTCCGAAGTACCCTAAATCTCTTTAACGAAATCTTGTTTGATATGATATACATCGGAAAATACTCTCCCCGAAAACAAACTGTTGCCTATAAGATGAAAGAAACAGTTTCTCCAAGCGAAAAAAAGAGAAGAGAAAAGGTTTTAAATGAACTACTAAAAGAAAGTAATCTTGAAAAAAACAAGCAATATATTGGAAAAAAATTAAAAGTGCTGGTTACTAACTCTAATAGTAAAGGATTACTGGTTGGAAAAACAAAAAACTACAAAAGCGTTAGTTTCAAAGGAAGTAAAAAACTGATCGGCAGTTTTGTTGATGTTAAAATAAATGACTACTCTCTATGGGGATTAAAAGGAACAAAGATAAGTTAAAAGTTGTTGTTGTCTTAGGACCAACCTCTTCTGGAAAAAGTGATCTCGCCGTTGAGATCTCTAAAAAGTTTAACGGCGAAGTTATATCAGCTGATTCAAGGCAAGTTTACAAAAAGATGGATATCGGTTCTGGAAAAGTTACCGAAGAAGAGATGCAAGGAGTCCCCCACTATCTTCTTGATGTTGTTGATCCTAAAAAAAGATTTAGTGTTTCTGATTATAAAAAACTTGCTGAAAAAGCAGTAAAGCAGATTGCTGAAAAAGGAAAACTACCTATCGTTTGCGGAGGAACTGCTTTCTATATAAAAGCACTGATGGACGGGGTTGTTTTTCCTAAGGTTTCCCCTGATTGGACACTAAGAAGAAGATTGGAGAAAAAAACTACAGAAGAGCTTTATCAGGAGCTTGAAAAAAAAGATCCGCAAAGAGCGGAAAATATTGACTCTAAAAACAAAGTAAGGTTGATAAGAGCGTTAGAGATAATATCAAAAACAAAAAAGCCAGTTCCTAAGGTAAAAGAGGAACCGCCATACAACTCACTATATATAGGAATAGATGTTGATCAAGAAGAATTAGAAGAGAGAATAGAAAAAAGACTGGACCGCCGAATTGAAGAAGGAATGATTGAAGAAGTTCGTAGCTTAAAAGAAGATGGCGTTTCGTGGGAACGGCTTGAAGAGTTAGGATTAGAGTATCGCTGGATCGCTCGCTACCTCCAAGGGAAGATTGATTACGAAGAAGCAAAAGAGAGGCTGTCCACTGATATAAAAAAGTTTAGCAAAAGACAAAGAACATGGTGGCGAGGAGACGAAAGAATCCACTGGATAAAAAACCTAAAAGAAGCAGAAGATCTAGTCAACAGCTTTATAAAATAAAAACAGGGGGTTGTGTAGAACAACCCCCTTTGGTTAAGGGCTCAAGTGTTTTCATATCGCCAGCACACTTTCCTCTGGCTCTAACGAGACACTCGAGACCCTTCTTTTATTGCTGTTGTTGTAAATGGCCGAAATTTCGGCCAAAGGAATGCTCTTCACGACCTCATCATCTCCCTGAGGCAAGAAAAAAAGCATTCCCCTCTCTATCCAATGTTCCTCGGTGGCACCATCAGGGCGCCGGATGGTAATTTTCATCACCACCTCCTTTCTTAAAAGTTACCTTCATAGAGTCGCCGTCAACTACGGCGATCATCTTATGCCTATTGCACAAGGTTTCGATTTCCTTCAGAGAAATATCATGCAGAGAAATCTCTTTTTTTCTGAGAAGAAAAATGACTTCTTCAACCATCTCCTGAACTTCCTCCTTTTTCCAAAGAAGGATGAAGGGAGAGAAAAGAAAAATCCATTTCGGGGTATAGGCAATCAGCCCCGGATGAGAAGCGCTTTGATCAAAGACATATAGCATTCCACCAACAATCCAGGCACCAAAAGTAAAAGTAGAGAGAACACCTACAACGAACAAGCTTGTGAAAAGAACTGATTTCATACTATTCTCCTTTTTTCGTTTCTGTTTATCGTATATTATATAAATAATAATGATATTTGTCAAGAGAAAAACCATAAAACAACAAAAAAGCTGTGCGGGGGTGGAGTCCGCACAGCTTTTTTTCTTTTAAGCTCTTCCCAAGGTCCGACCTTGGGAGTTTTTAGTTTAGTTTTTGTTTTAGGATTTTGTTTGCTTGATCGGGAGATGCTTTTCCTTTTGTTTTTGCCATTACTTTTCCTATTAAGAACTGTAAAACTTCAATTTTTCCTTCTTTGTATTCTTTAATTGCTGGCTGACTTTCAGTTATAACCTCATCAACTACTTTTTCTATCTCCCCTTCGTCGCTAATCTCAGAAAGTCCCTTTTCTTGAATCACAACTGAAGCATCTTTTCCGCTTTCAAACATTTCTTTTATCACTATTTTTGCTATCTTGCTTGATATTTTTTTGTTATAAACAAGAACTACAAAGTCAGCAAACTTTAACGGATTTATTTTTGTTTCATTAACTAATCCTCCGTTCAACATTCCAAGAACTTCACTAAAAAGATAATTTTTAGCAATCTTTCCAACTTCTTTTTTTGCTTCATTCTTGTTTATCTTTTTCAAGGCTAGCTGAACTGTTTCTTCAAAGTAATCTGCCACTTCTCGGTTATCAATAAAGACCTCTATTTCGTTCTCTTTATCTACCCCATACTCCTCCTTAAAACGATTTCTTTTCTCTTTTGGTAGTTCTACTCCAATCTCTATTCCATCTTTCTTAAAAGGGCTTTCATTTAAAAACAAAGGGGGAAGATCTGGCTCTGGAAAGTAACGGTAATCATGAGCATTTTCTTTTGCTCTTTGAGAAAATGTTTCTTCTCTCTGATCGTGCCACCCTCTTGTTTCTTGGACAACCAACTCCCCTCTCTCAAGGACTTCTCTTTGTCTTTTTATCTCATACTCTGTTGCGTTATAAACAGTGCGGAAAGAGTTTAGATTTTTAATCTCTACCTTCGTTCCAAACTCTCCGTTCTCTTTGCAAAGAGAGATGTTAACTTCAACCCTCATCTGCCCCTGATTCATATTTGCTTCTGAAACTCCAAGATAACGGAGAATAAGTTGTAGTTCTTTTGCAAATCCACGAGCTTCTTCCGCGCTTCTTATGTCTGGCTCTGTCACAAGCTCCATCAAAGGAACTCCTGAGCGGTTAAAATCAATAAGTGATTCTTTTTCTTTTTCGTTGTGAACAATTCTTCCTGTATCTTCTTCAAGGTGAATACGATTAATTCTTATCTTTCTATCCCCCACCTCTAAATAACCATCATAACAAAATGGTTTTTCATCTTGTGATATCTGATATCCTTTTGGGAGGTCTGGGTAAAAGTAATTTTTACGATCAAAGCGGGATTCATCTCTTAAGCTACAATTCAGTGCCTTCCCTGCTTTCAAAACACTAATAACTGCTTCTTTGTTTATTACCGGAAATGTTCCCGGATGCCCCAAACAAACAGGACAGATATAGGTATTAGGACTTCCTGCTTCAGCATTATTAGGACAAGAACAAAACATCTTTGATTTTGTTTTCAACTGAGCGTGAATCTCTAATCCTATTACAGGCGTATATTTTTTCATTTTTCTAATTATTAGATTCTTCTTCTGCGATCTCAACTCCGGAACTACTTCCAATGATATCCGCTCCTGCTTCTATCATTTTTTTTGCTTGTTCATAATTACCTATATTCCCCGAAGCCTTTACTAAAAGCCCGGGAGCATTTTCTCTCATCATTTTTAGATGACGAGCTTTTTCTTCAGCTTCTCTTCCTTCAAGGGGGTCTTTTGATGTTGCTGTTTTAACACAAATTGCTCCCGCTTCTTTAACCATTTGTGAAGCTTTTTTTATCTCATCATCGGTTAAATATCCTGATCCGATAATCACCTTTGTTGGAGCAATTGCACAAACCGCTTTCAGATCTTCTAAGACTTTTTCGTGTCTATCGTGCTTCATATCAATAATGTTCATCACAATATCAACCTCGTCAGCTCCGTCTTCTCTGACTTTTTTACACATCTCCACTCTTTCTTCAGTGCTACTTAATCCCATTGGAGGATCAACGAGAATAACTGTTTTAACATCGGTTCCTTCTAACTCTTCAGAAACAACTTTTGTCCACTCAGGATTAACACATACTCCGTGAAATCCATACTGCTTTGCTTCTTCACAGGTTTTTTTAATATCTTCAACTGTTGCATCTTTCTTAATATTTGTGTGATCAATTTTTTCTGTAATAGACATATAGTGTTTTTAAATTAAATTATTATAATTAATAATATAGCAAAAAAGAGCCCCTTAATCAAGGGCTCTTTGCTTTATAGACCAAGGCCTATATTTATATTTTTCTTTCCGGAAAAGGATTTTTTTCTACTGCTTTCATATCTCGGCCACAGTATCTCCCTCCTTCTCCACACTTTCCAGTTAAAACGCAGTTTGGCGCCATTGCTCTTGCAAGAGGATGATCTTGAAGTTGCTCCTGTAAAGAGCGAGCCACTTCATATATCTCTTCTTGGGCACACCAGCATAGTCTTTTTGAAAGCTCGTGAACCACTGCGTTGTATGACCCTTTCTTGTGATACTTGACCATCGCTCCGTAGGGGGCAAGAACAAGCATCAAGCTTTCTGGAAGTTCATCTCGGAGAGAGAGCCAGCTGTTAAAAACATCTTCTGCCTCGCTCTCTAATCCCAAGCCATCAAGAACTGGTGGAAAGTAGAACTTTCCGTTAAAAGAGGGCCTACTTCTTCTCACTGTCCGGTGTCTCTGGTCTTGTCCCATTGTTGCAATGGAAATTTCTATCTCTGTTTCAATATCCAGAACATTGTTATCCATTAAGTGAGGAGAAAAGTGAGCAAGATCAACGGGATGCATCTCTTCTGATTTTGGTAAGATGAAGTCTTCAACTCCTTCCTTGTTTATCAGTTTCGTTTTTGGTTTTTTTGCAATTCCGCTAAAACCATCGCACCAACCAACAGCACTTATCAATTCGGCATGCTCTCTTCTTTGAAACGCAAACTCAAGCTCTGGCCACTTTTCCAAAACAATATCCACCATCTTTTGAGTAACATCGATCATTCCCGGAGACCAAGCGGAGCGGTACATCCCTGCCAAAGCAGAAATATTAAC
This sequence comes from Minisyncoccota bacterium, assembly GCA_021734685.1. Classification (GTDB taxonomy): domain Bacteria; phylum Patescibacteriota; class Minisyncoccia; order Minisyncoccales; family PWPS01; genus PWHW01. The sequence continues at coordinate 34,660 of JAIPIL010000003.1, forward strand.
CGTGTACTCTAACGCCGTTGGAAATACAACTGGGATAAACATTCGTAACTGCTCTTGTGCAATCTTCGGAGCATTTTTCTCAATGTAAGAAGCTGAGGCGTTTGGTCTTTCTTCTTTGATCAACCGTTCAACTTCTTTCACTGCTCTGTTAATGTTTGATTGGTAAACAGTTATCGCCTTCTGGATGTAGTTCAGAACAAGCTCCCTGTTTTTCACTTCCGGCCAGTAGTGCTTAATATATCCTTCAATCATATCAAAATCAGGATTATTAAACATCTTTCCACAAAAACGACCCGAGCGTTGGCTGGTATTGTAGAAAGGGCTTGCCAGATGTAACCCAAATGTAACATCACCAATCGCAATATCTTCTATCAAAAATGTGCAGTAGAAGTGTTGAAAAGTTGTGTGATGTCCTGTTCCCCAAAGGTTGTTTTCAATATCAATTGTTTTGCCCCACTCTGGAGCAGTGTCTTGATAGCAAACCTTTGCTGCATGGGAAATTGACTCTAATGGATTCTTTGTTGGCCAGTTTATTAAACTTGCTTTAATCATAGTTTCCTCCTTTAACCTTTAATAATAAAGAATCTCCCCCCTTATCCTATAACCCTAAAACCTTTTTAACTTTGTTATGTATCTCTTCTCGTGATAAAAGCTTTCCTTCTTTGTCAAGACACTCAACAGCAATAAACTCCTCTGGATACTCTTTTGCCATCTCTAAATAAACACTTAAACTATCGGCAAGATGTTTTTTATCTTCCTCATGAATGTCTCTTTTTTTATCTCCTAAATAAAGGTGTTTTTTCGCTTTCTTCTCTTTGTCAGTAATTTTTGAAGAAAGCTCGTATGAAAAAGCTGTTGATGTTTTAAGAATAACCGTAACATCCGGCTTTGGTATTTCAAATATTTTATACTCCAAATTATACAGCCACTTGATATACTCTTTTCTTTCCTTCTTGTCTTTTATCTTTCCTCCTTGATGAGCAACATTAGAAGAAACATATCTATCAGAAACAACCACAAATCCTT
>JAIPIL010000027.1 GCA_021734685.1 Minisyncoccota bacterium
CAGAATATGGATAAAATTGATCCGCCCTACGGGAAGCTGATAAATGGCTGATTTCTGCGTCACTCCTCCTCAATGTAGCTAGACGCTACCTTTCGTCGTCGTTCCTTGAAATCAACTCATTTATCAGCTTCTAAAGATTATTTAGTTTGTATCTTTCCACCCATTATTTTTAACAACAAAATATGAAAATAAAAAAAATAAAAATAAACCACTATAAAAGCATAAAAGAGCCCGTAATTATTGAGAATATATCCGATTTAAACATTCTAGTTGGCCCTAATAATGCTGGAAAAACGAATATTCTTGATGCTGTTAATCTCTTCTTTCAGAAAGATCTTGACCAAGAAAGATTCTTTGACAAGAGAAGTGATATTGAGATAACTATTCAAGGAAAAGAAAAAGAACATCTTTTATCACTAAAGTCGGGAGAGTTTTCTGGAATAGAAGAGTTACAAAAAGAAGAATTTTTTATCAGAATCAGTGAAAAAGCAGAATATAATGATATAAAGAACGAATTTCTTTTTTTTAAAGAAAACTATTACAACGAATACAACCGCTTCACTAAACTTTTAAAGAAAAACTTTAAAGATGTTGATATGAGCGAGCAACTTTTTTTTGAAAGCACAAATCAAGACAATGATCGTCAGAAAACATTTAAAAGGATGGGAGAAGGTTTTAAAAGGCTTTTTGTAATTCTTTTTTACGCTTTTAATCCTCAGTATAAAATAATTTTTATTGATGAACCAGAAACACATCTTCATCCTTCTGTTGTAAAAAGATTTTTAATGATTTTGGAATCTGAAAACACTAATAACCAAATTTTTATTACAACCCATCACCGTTCGTTAATTGATGCTAGGCACTTTCAAAAAATATGGCGAGTTAGTCGCAATGAAAACAGAAGCACTGTTGTCCACCGAATAAATAAGAATAAAATTGACACAAACCGACTAATTCAAGAAATAAATGATGACAACTCAGGAATGCTTTTTGCCGAAAAAGTTCTTCTCTTGGAGGGGGTTTCCGACCGTATTTTTATGCGTGAAATGATAAATCGTTTTTATGAAAAAAACAAAGACATTAAAATTGTTTATACTGGAGGGAAAGGTTGTATTGACCTTTACGCTGATGTTTGTGAGCTGTTTAATATTCCTTATGCAGTAATGCTTGATCACGATGCAATCAACTCTCCTTCTCTTCAAAGAATTAAAAAGTTTCCACATTTTTCTAAAAGAACCTCTTTGCAAGAAAAAATAAATCAGTTAAAAGAAAAAGAAATCTTTATACTAGAAAAAGACTTAGAAAGAGTTTATCCAAGAAAATACAGGTATAGAGAAACAAAACCACTAACCGCTCTCTATGTGTCTAAAAAAATAACCAGAGAAGATCTGGAAAGTAGAGAGATGAAGGTGATAAGAGATATATTGGAGAGAATATAGAGCGACAATTGACCTTTGACATGTGACATTTGACTAGTTGTCATTCTGAACGGAGCGTAGCGGAGTGAAGAATATCATGGTGATTGCAGAAGTGATGGGATTCTTCGGCTATCGCCTCAGAATGACAGGGGGGCTACTCACAATCAACACAAACCCCTACATTAAGATTCTCTGCCATCCAGCATTGAGATCCTACTTTTATGGTTTGATATATTTGTCCTTCGTAGTAAATTGGATCTTTTCCACAGATAAAGGTTTTATTGGTTAAGTGCTCTTCTGCTTCAGAGTATACTCTTAGGTGTTTACTGAAAGGATCTCTAAATCCTACCCTGTAATCTTCTTCTTGAGGATCTTCGGGAAGTGAAGAAAGATAGTTAGGGGTTAGCTCTGTGCAAGTTGAGAGACTTGCTGTTTCTGGGTAATCAGGAATACAAGGAGGGTATTCTCCTTGATTATATATCTGATAAGAGAGAATTGCTTTTTCTATGGAATTAATGTGCTTGTTTCGGGTTGCATTTCTTGCTTGACGGAACTGTGCTCCAGGATTAATCGCAATTATTACCGCAACAGCAAGAATTGCGATAATTGCAATTACGATCAGTAGTTCTATAATGGTAAATCCTGTGGTGGTGATATTTTTTCGCATTAATTATATTTTAATCAATTAAAAATAATTGTCAATAATGTCCAACCCCGTCATTCTGAACGGAACGAAGTGGAGTGAAGAATCTCATGGTTTCTGCAAGGATGATGGGATTCTTCGGCTATCGCCTCAGAATGACAGTCAATTGTCAATTGTCAAAAGTTCTATATACATCGCGTTGCTCCATGCTTGGTTTAGGCATCCTCTGCTTTCAAGCTTTTCTGCGGAGCTTACTTCTCCGTGAGATCCTACTGCTCCCATCCACATCAGTTCTTCTTTACTTGCTTCTTTTATTTTTTCTATATAACTTTTAAACCGTTCTTTATCGGTTTTATAAAGAGCAATGGCCACAAGATTATTTAAGAAGAACCAACTATCTCCTTGATGATAACTTTTTGAATCTTCCCCGGTGTGTTTCCATTGAAAATTAAGATTGTTTTTGTCTATTGTTGACAACCCTCCCCACGGTAACCACAAACAATCAAGCGCTTTCTGAAAACAAGCAGTCCACTCCTCTTTTGAGAGTAATTCAGGGTAGATATAGAAAGCAATAAAAATATTTGGACGAACCGTAAAATCTTTAAAGCCTGTTTTAGGGTAATATCCATCATAAAGATGGTCATTTTCAAAAAAAACATCTCTCACTCTTTCTCTCATTGCTTCTTCTTTTTTTATATAAAAATCTTTTTCTTTTTTTGTTTCTGAGAGATCTGCTAGTAAACGATAACTGTTAAGAATCATCGCTTGCATCTCAATTCTTGCTCCAGATCGTTCCAAGCTGTCCATCCATGTTTCGTTTGCATTGTTTACAAAAAATCCGTTAATCATTCGTTCTGATGCTTTTTTAATAAGAAGCTTCCCTCTTCTTTTAACAACTTTTTTTTCTGCAGGAGAAAGTAGTGGCAAAAAACACTCCGCTCTTTTCAACAACCACCCCGGAGCATCTACATTAACAACTCCCCCTGGTCCCTTTGAAAAAGATGTTTTCAGTAATCTAAGAAAAATTTCCTTTGCTTCTTCTTTTTTTAAAAAAGAAAGTGCTTTCAGTGATATCGCCTCATCTCTTGGCCAAAACTGAAAAAACCAAGGCAAGCCAGCAAATAATCCCTTTCTTTTTTTTGTTGAAATTAAAAGAGAAGAAAGAGCTTCTCGTGCAAGAGTTTCGTCTATCTGTTTTCTCCCCTCTAATGGTGTCCTTGAAAAAACTCTCTTCTTTGCTTTCTCTAACGCTCTCTTCTTGCTCTCAGCCACTGAAAAAGTAAATCTTTTTCCATACAAAGAGAGACCGTAAGAAACCTCTCTGTTAAAAGGAAAAGAGTTACGATCTTGATCATACTGATAATGGCGGTTAATTTTTTCTTTGAAAACACTTCCCTTCTCACTTTTAATTGCTAAAAATATTTTTTTATTAAAACTAACAAGAATAATATCTTTTTTTGATTCAACTTCATAATCAAGAGACTCTCCTGAGCTATATGACTCTCTCACATCAAAAAAAACATTTATTTTTCTTTTTTTATTTAACTGATAATCAAAAACACTTGCATCGTGAGAAAGACGAAAAGTTTCAAGCAGATCCCCTCTTCTTCTTTCAACTCTATCAGTGTAATTAATTATCTCATCAACTCCTACCCCTCCTTCAATAGAAATGTTTTCTATTATCCGATAGATGTTACTAAGCTTTTCAAGATAACAAAACCACCCCTCATAACGACTCTCTGGGTCTGAATTCATCCACAAGTAATCTCCTTTTTTATTGGAAAGCAAAAAGCTCTCAACCCCTGAGCATTCTTTTGAGAGTTTTTTGTTGTTTTTTATTATGTGAGTTACCTTCATAAAATTTACTCCAACGCTTTGTTGTGAGCTTCAATGTAGTTCATAACAAAAGTTCTCCAATCAGCAAGCGAAGCTATCTTCCTTGCTTCTATTTTGTTTTCAACCCTCTCTCTTCTTGTTGTTTCTGTAAACTTGTAAAGAAATCCTGTTAAGTCATCTACTATCTCACCATCAGTTTTGTTTTCTCTCTTTAGTATATATATTCCAGGTTTATCTTTTTTTGTTTCTAGCTGAAGGCGAAATCTTCCAAACCCTGCAAGATCAGTTGTTACTGAAGAAACTCCAAGAGCGGCAGCTTCAAGTGGAGTATATCCCCACGGTTCATAAAAACTTGGAAAGACACCCATATGTGATGCTTCTAATGCTTCTTCATAGCTTAGATTTGAAAGTCCATCGTGTCCTGTTAAATATATCGGATAATAAACCACCTTTACTCTATCTTCTTCTGCATTAAAAAGATTATTTTCTTTTATTCTTCCCATTATTTCATCTTCCATAGAGTTGAAGTAGTGGGTAGATATAGGAGGAGTCTCTTCTTTTCTTTTTAATCTTTGTAATTTTCTTTCTATATTCAAAAGAACATTTTCACTAAAAAGAGATTTTTTTGTTAATCTTTTCTCTTGAAGAATAGTGTGAAACATTCTTTCTTCTGCTTCTGGCAAGAAATCTTGAAAAGAATCTTCTAAATCTCGGAAGTGTTCGATGTTCTCCAGTAGAGAAGGAGTCACTCTCTTCGTTTCTGTCGGGATGTAAAGAAAAGCAACAACTGTTCTCTTGCTCTTCTCTTTCTTCATCTTTTCATTTAACTTTCCAAGTGAATCTATAAAAACATCTATTCCTTTTGCTTTAAACTCTTTTCTACCAATAATAAAGTAAAAAAGGGTTTCTTCTAAATCAAAATTATAATAAGGAAAGAAGTAAGAAGCGACAAAATTTCTAAGACGCCTTCTTTGTGTTCTGTGTTTAACTGCAATATCTTCAAAACTTAAAAACTTCTCCATATCAAGTCCGTTTGGAAGAATAAAATCTGGTTTTCTGCCTAAGAACTTTTCTGCTTCAACCCCCGTAATCTCACTCACGGTTGTAAAGACATCACAAGCTTCTGCTAACTTTTTCTCAATACAGTGTTTTGGAAATACTCCTGAATATCTTCTTGCTTCTTCATCAGCATTTATATCGTTAATTATCGGATAAAAGTTAACACTATTAAAGGCAAGCGTTCTTCCGATACTTGTTGCATGGGTTGTGAAAACAGTCCCTATTTCAACTTTTTCTTTCTTTAAATATAAGAGTCCAGCTCCGGAAAGCCACTCGTGAAAGTGAGCAACTACTTTTTCTTTTTTGTGCTTTTCTTTTAGCTTCTCAAGAAGCTTTCCTACTGCGTAAGACCAACAAACTGGTTCATCAAAATCATAACCAGCATTAAGAGAATCAACTTCAAAAAGATCCCACAACTCTTTTTTAATATCATTTATTTTGTAAAAATAATCCTTGAAGTCAATTAAAATCACTTGTGGTTTTCCTTTTACTAACCACTTTCCATAGTGACACCTGATCCCCTCTTGTTCCAGCTCTTGAAAAACGGCCTTCATTTTTGAAGGAACTGCTTCTTCCCTAAACTCATCCCTTGCCTTTTCTTTGTAATAAGGACCTATCAAGAAGTAATCTTTATCATAAGAAGAAACCATTCTGTTTGACTTTGACTCCAAAACTCGATAGATTCCACCAACTTTATTGCAGACCTCAAAAGAAACTTCAAAAACTTTGTCTGCTTCTGGTGTTACTTGTTTTGTGTTTTCTTTAATCATATTTTTATTAGGGTGCAAGATACAAACTAAATAATCTTTAGCGGAATCAATTTTATTCATATTCAAGGCGTGAGCGGTAAAAGGTACTCTATCTGATACCTTGTCCGCGAACAACGCAGAATATGGATAAAATTGATCCGCCCTACGGGAAGCTGATAAATGGTTGATTTCTGCGTCACTCCTCCTCAATGTAGCTAGACGCTACCTTTCGTCGTCGTTTCTTGAAATCAACTC
>JAIPIL010000028.1 GCA_021734685.1 Minisyncoccota bacterium
AAAAGAATAAACTGTTATCGTGGAGTAAGACACAAAAAACAACTTCCTGTTCGTGGACAAAACACAAAAACGAATAGTCGTACTGTTAGAGGTAATGTTAGAAAATCAGCTGGATCTGGAAGAAAAGGAGCTCCAGCACCAAAATAATAACAGGGTATAATAACATAATATGGGTAAAAAAAGAGTAATAAAACAAACAGAAGAAGAGATCTTGCAAGAAGCAGAGCAAGATGTGAAAAGCACTTCTAAGAAAAAGAAAGTTAAGGCTGGAAAAAGAGGAGTAGAGAAAGTTCGCATATGTATATCTGCTTCTTACAACAACACAATGTTAACTGTTACTGACAATAACGGAAAAGTTTTGTTTTGGACCAGTGCAGGAAGCTTAGGATTTAAAGGAACAAAAAAATCAACCCCCTATGCTGCTTCTGAATCAATGAATGTTGCTGCTGAAAAGATGGAAAAGATGGGAGTAAAAGAGGCTAGTGTTTTTGTAAAAGGTGTTGGTAGTGGAAGAACTTCAGCACTGAGAGCTCTTGCCACCAAAAACATAATTATTACCTCTATAAAAGACATCACTCCTATTCCTCATAACGGATGTCGCCCACCAAAAGCAAGGAGGTTATAACCATTATAATATTTGTAATTCGTAGTAATATGATAAAATCCCCAGATTGTAAAAAATGTCGTAGAGTTGGCGCTAAACTTTTTCTGAAAGGAGAGAAGTGTGATTCTCAAAAATGCCCAATGATAAAAAAGCCATACTCTCCGGGAGAAAAACCGAAGAGAAGAAAGAGCCGTGTTTCTCAGTACGGAATAGAGCTTGTTGAAAAACAAAAGCTTCGTTACTGGTACTATATTAAAGAGAAACAATTTGTTCGTTACATCAAATCAGTTACAGAAAAAAAATCAGGAACGGAAGGAGCAGGGGATCAACTTTTGCGAGCACTGGAAGGAAGATTAGATAATTTTGTTTACCGCGCTGGATTTGCCTCTTCTCGTCTTGAAGCAAAACAGCTTGTTAATCACAGATTTTTTCATGTTAACGGAAGACCAGTAGATGTCCCTTCTTATCAGATAAAAGTTGGAGATGTTGTTTCAGTTCGTGATTCAAAAAAGAAAACAAAAAACTTTGTTGATTTCAAGACAAAGATGAAGAATTTTAAACCACCGTCTTGGATCTCTTTAGATAAAAACAAAATAGAAGCAAAATCAACAGGAGAAGTTGTTATTGAAGACATTGCACCTCCAGTTGAGATCTCTTCTATCTTTGAGTTTTATTCTAGGTAATTAATTTTTATAAACAAAAACTATGATTTCACTGCCATCTAGTCCAAAAATTAAAGATGAAAAAGAAAACAATGCTGTTTTTGAAATAGATTCTCTTTATCCAGGATATGGAATAACAATAGGGAACAGCTTGAGAAGAGTTCTTCTTTCTTCTCTTGGTGGAGCTGCTATTACAAAAATAAGAATAGAAGGAGTAAATCACGAGTTTTCAACTATTCCAGGAGTAATGGAAGATGTTATAACAATAATTCTTAACTTAAGAGAGCTTCGTTTTAAACTTCACGGCGACGAACAACAAATAATGAAGTTAAGTATTAAGGGAGAGAAAGAAATAAAAGCATCTTCTTTTAAGATTCCAACACAAGTTGAAATTGTAAACAAAGATGCTTATATTGCAACCATCACTGATAAGAAAGCTTCACTAGATATGGAAGTGGAGATTGAAAAAGGAGTAGGCTATTCAATGGCTCAAGAAAGAAAAGAAGCAAAGTTGGGAGTCGGTCAGATTATGGTTGATTCTGTTTTTACGCCAATAAAAACTGTTAAATTTCATGTTGAGAACATGAGAGTTGGAAAAAGAACTGATTTTGATCGTTTATTTTTAGAAGTAGAGACTGACGGAACAATAACTCCAAAAGAAGCGTATACACAAGCAGTGAATATTCTTAAAGATCACTTTTCAGCCATCTCTTTCACTGAAGAGAAGGAAAAGAAAGAAAAAGCAGAAGTGAAAGAAGAAAAAGAAGCTAAGACAGAAAAGAAAGAAGCAAAAACAACAAAAAAAGCAAAAGCTGATAAAAAAGAAACAAAAAAAGAAGAAGTTAAGATTGAAGATTTAAAGCTTTCAAAAAGAACAGAAAGAATTCTTATTGAAAACAAAATAAAAAAGGAAAAAGATCTTTTAAAGAAAACAGAATCAGACATTCTTTCTTTAAAAGGAATGGGAGAAAAAGGACTTGAAGAAATCAAAGCAAAAAGTAAACTGAAAAAATAATGCCAAGAATAAAAAACAAAAAAAGATTTGGGATCAAAAGAGACCAGCGCAAAGCGCTTATGGCCTCTCTTGTTCGTGCTCTTGTAATAAACGAAAAAATAAAAACAACAGAAGCGAAGGCAAAAGAGTTGCGTCCCCTTGTTGAGAAGATGATAACAAGAGCAAAAACAGAAAGTATTCACAACAGAAGGGTGCTTGCAAGTAGGTTATCTGACGATATTGCTGAGAAGCTAATAAAAGAAATTGCTCCTCGCTATAAAGATCGTCCAGGTGGATACACAAGAATAATAAAAACAGCTCCTCGATTTGAGGATAGTGCCAGAATGGCAATAATTGAGCTTGTATAAAATTATGACTACTGAAACAGAGCGAAAAACTTATACTGTTGATGTTGCTGACAAATCATTAGGAAGAGTTGCAACACAAATAGCAGTTATTTTAATGGGAAAAAACGAGAAAAATTATCGTCCTCACGAAGATAAGGGTGGTTTTGTTCTTGTAAAAAATATAGATAAAATAAAAGTTACTGGAAATAAAAAAGAAGACAAGATTTATTATCATCACTCTGGTTATCTTGGAGGATTAAAGGAAGTCCCTTACAAGAAGTTAGTTGAGAAAGATTCTGGAGAACCTCTCAGAAGAGCTGTTTACGGAATGCTTCCTAAAAATAGACTAAGAAAAGAGAGGATAAAACGCTTAAAATTTGAGTAATATGCCAACTACCACTAAAGAAAAAACAAATAAAAAAGCTGACAAGTATTATCAAGGAGTAGGAAGAAGAAAAACATCCTCTTGCACTGTTCGTATTTATGAGAAAAAGAATGGAGGAGTTGTTGTTAATGATAAAAAAATGGAAGATTACTTTCCAACTCCTGAGTTACAAAAAACAGTAAAAGAAGCACTGACTCACCTTGACCTTGTTGATAATTTTTACATATCAGTAAAGGTTTTTGGAGGAGGAGTGAAATCACAAGCAGAAGCAGTCCGTCACGGAATATCTCGTGCTTTGGTAGTTTTCAATGAAGAGTTTAGAAAAAAATTAAAATCAACAGGATATCTTACTCGTGATCCAAGAATGAGAGAAAGAAAGAAACCAGGATTAACAAGAGCAAGAAGAGCACCACAATGGAGAAAGAGATAATGTTTGACATTTGACCTTTGACAATTGACAATTGACTAGATTCCCGCCCCCCGCGGGAATTTTTTATTTCACAACCCATGTCCAACCCCGGGTTGGACATGAGAAGGTGGACATGGTTAGGATGAAGCTGTGCGGGGGTGGAGCGTGCACAGCTTTTATAAACATTAAAGCGCTATGCGCCTTAATTAAGTTTTGTGTTGTTTTGCGTTTTCAGTTTCGCGTTGTTTCGCGCGCTTCCTTTGGAAGCGCTTTTGAGTTTTTGTTTGGTATGTAGTATAATAGTTTGTAATTGATTTTATATTTTAAATTAAATTTTATGCCTGAAAAACTAATTATAAAAGAGGGGAGTAGTGTTGGGGGAAGTATCAATGTCCGAGGTTCAAAGAACGCTGCCGCTCCGATTATTGCAAGCACTCTTCTTTCTTCAGAGCCATCTATATTAGAAAATGTTCCACTTATTGAAGACATAAAGAAGTTGTTAGAGGTTATAAAAAATATGGGAGGAGAGATTGATTTTTTAGAAGAAAGAAAAATTAGAATAGACCCTAAAAATATTGATCCTAATAAACTTGATTTTAATCTGCTTACCAAAATGAGGATTTCGGTTCTTCTCTTAGGGCCGTTAGTTGCTCGTTTTAATGAAGTTAGAATTCCTTATCCAGGTGGATGTGTTATCGGTTCTCGCCCGATAGATACACACATAAGTGCCTTAGGTGAGCTAGGAGTTGAAGTGGAAGAGTTTATAGAAGAAAGTGATCTTCTCGGAAGACAAAACATATACCACTTTAAAGCAAAAAATGGACTGAAAGGAAGAGAGATTATTCTTGATGAGTTTTCAGTAACAGCGACTGAAAACATAATGATGGCAGCGGTGCTTGCAGAAGGAAAAACAGTTATAAAAACAGCTGCAGCAGAACCACATGTTAGACACCTTGCTCTTTTTCTGAAAGAGATGGGTGCTGATATAGAAGGAGAGGGAACGCACACTATTCAGATAAACGGAAAAAAAGAACTGAAAGGAAGTGAGTATAAAATTCCTTATGACTATATTGAGGCAGGAACCTTTATTCTTCTCGGACTAACAACAAACACAACGATTAATGTAAAAAATACTCCCGTTGAAGACTTGGATCTTTTTCTTAGTAAATTAAAAGGATTTGGAGCAGAGATTGAAATTAAAGAGAACGAAGTGATTACTCATCCTTCGGAAAAAGTTAAAATGAAAAAGATTCAGATGATGCCTCATCCAGGGGTTCCTACTGATCTTCAAGCTCCGTTGGGAGTTTTTGCAACACAAACCGAAGGACTGACTCTTGTTCATGATCCACTTTACGAAGGAAGGTTGAAATATTTGGAAGAATTGAATAAAATGGGAGCAGAGATTGTTATCTGTGATCCACACCGAGCTATAATTAACGGACCAACAAAACTTTACGGAGCAAAACTTAATCCGCTTGATTTGCGAGGAGGAGCGGCACTTATTATTGCCGGAATAATAGCGCAAGGAACAACGGTAATAAATGATGCTACTCAAGTTGATAGAGGATATGAAGAAATAGACAAAAGATTAAGAGGAATCGGAGTAAATATAGAAAGGGTGGGGGTTTAATTAAATATTAAATTATAAATATTATGTTTTCACGAAAAATAGGAATTGATTTAGGGACTTGCAACTCACTTGTTTTTGCCCCAGGAAAAGAGATTATTATTAACGAACCATCAGTTGTTGCTGTTAGCGTTTCTGAAAATAAAATTCTTGCTGTTGGAAAAGAAGCGAAAGAGATGCTAGGAAGAACTCCTGATGAGATAACTGTTTACAGACCACTAAAAGACGGAGTAATCGCTGAATACAGAATAACAGAAGCAATGTTTAGGTA
>JAIPIL010000029.1 GCA_021734685.1 Minisyncoccota bacterium
CCACAATCGCAAAAAACATTGTTTGCGCTGTTTCTTCAATTAAAGGAAGATGAAAATGAATATCATTATTCAAAAGCACCGCTCCTATGTGCGGAAAAATAACATCACTAACGCTTCCGATTAAGAGCGCTCCACTTACCCCAATAAGTAGTGCATTAAAGACATTCTTCTTGTATTTATAATAGAGACCAGCAGTAGCAACTGCTGAAACAAAAATATGCCCAAAGTGAAAGATGTGAAAAACACCCTCCCCAACTTCTTTTTTAAGAATATAATGGACAACAATAACAATTAAAACAGAAACTAAAACAGCTCCCAAGGTAAAAGGGGTGTGTTCCTTTAATTCTTTTAATATGTTCTTCATCTTACTCTACTATAACCTTTTTATACAAAGCTCTCGTTATTTCAATGTCGTAAATAGCGTCGTGTATTTTTGATTCATCAACACTAATTCCTGCGTGTCTACAAACTGTTTTCAATTTAAAATCACTCATCTCTCCTCTCTCTTTCATAAATTTTTGCGTTGCCAACACATAAACATCTATCGTGTTTGGCCAAAACCAAGATCCGTAATAATTATCATTATTCTGAGCAAACCACGCTCTTAAAAAATTATTATCAAAAGAAGTATTGTTATATCCAACAAGAAAAAACTTGTCTTTTTTATCATATCTATCTATGTATTTTGAAAGCATTTCAATAAACTGCTTAAAAACAATTTCCATTGGCGGATAAACCATAACTTCCTCTTTTGTTTTTCCAGAGATAGCAAGTGATTGCTCTGATATCTCCATCGCTGGATTTGGTGCAACCTTGAAATCAAAACACTCTTTCTCTTCACCATCAATTTCAACACATCCTGATATCTGATGTATCCCATTTTTGCAAGGATCCAACCCTGCTGTTTCTAAGTCGTAAAATAATAATTTCATTTTTTATATTTTAGTCTTCTAAAAATTCTATCTCATAAACTATCACCTCCGAACCATCTTCTTCTCCCTTCACTTCTACTCTTTCTCCAACAACACCATCCTCAAAATTAAAAAAGACAGAACACTCCTCTTCTCCACCCTTGCAAGCAATATCATTTTCTTGAATTACAAGTTTTTTTGTTACTCCCGAAGCTCCTTCTTTGTCATAAACAAGATACCACTCGTCTTTATCTAGTCCGGGATTATTTATTATTAAATTTCCAGTAACACTAAAACTAGACTCTACTTCTTCTTGTTTCTCTTTTCTTTCAAAGTTGATAATAAAGAAATATGCCCCTACTACAAACATTAAAATCAAAAGAAAAACAACAAACATTTTAAATTTTTCCATATTTTTATTAAGGGTGTGGGATACAAACTAAATAATCTTTAGCGGAATCAATTTTATTCATATTCAAGGCGTGAGCGGTAAAAGGTACTCTATCTGATACCTTGTCCGCGAACAACGCAGAATATGGATAAAATTGATCCGCCCTTCGGGAAGCTGATAAATGGTTGATTTCTGCGTCACTCCTCCTCAATGTAGCTAGACGCTACCTTTTGTCGTCGTTCCTTGAAATCAACTCATTTATCAGCTTCTAAAGATTGTTTAGTTTGTATCCCACACCCTAGTAGTTAATATTTATACTATACCAAAAAATAAGCTTTATTAAAAGTTTATCTTACTGTTTCCAAGATTATATCTTTGAGCTCTTCATAATCACTGGTTGCTTGAACGCTTGGAAACTCTGTTTTTATTTTCTCAGAAGCGTTAAAAAATATTCCTTTTTCTGCTTTCTGGATCATTCTAACATCATTATAAGAATCACCCATCGCAATCACCTTCATTCCAGTTTGTTGAAGGGCTTCCACTGTTCTTCTTTTTCCATCTTCTCTTAGTTTATATCCTGAAATAAACCCCTCTTCATCAATCTCTAAAGAGTTGCAAAAAACTGTTGGATAATCCATCTTGTGAGCTATCGGAGAAACAAACTCCCAAAAAGCATCTGACAGAATAATAACCGGCATTTTTTTTCTTGCCCATCGTAAAAAATCAACAGCACCTTCTAACGGTTCACTTCTGCTAACAACTTCTTGTAAGTCTTTGAAACTAACTCCGTTTTCCTTTAAAGCAGAAATTCTTTTCTGCATCAAAAGATTCATATCAGCGATATCACGAGTAGTTAACTTCAACTCTTCTATTTTTGTTTGCTTGGCGATCTCAACCCACAACTCTGGCAACAAAACACTCTCTAAATCCGAGCATAAAACATACATAGTATTCTTTTTATCTTAAAATTATTACTAATCTTTATTCAACGGTTACTGACTTTGCTAAATTTCTCGGCTTGTCAGGATCTCTTCCTAACGAGACAGAAACATAGTAAGAAAAAAGCTGAAAACAAACAACTGCTAGTACTGGAGAAACAAACTCGGGAGCAGTAGGAAGATATATCACATCTTCTGTTAACTCCTTAACATCCTTTTTGTCCCTATTTGCCAAGACTATTACTCTTCCGTTTCGTGCTTTAATTTCTTCAACATTAGAAACCATCTTCTCATAAACACTATTAGAAAGACAGATCGCAACTGTTGGAAAACTTTCATCAATTAGTGCTATCGGTCCGTGCTTCAACTCTCCAGCAGGATACCCCTCAGAGTGGATATAAGAAATTTCTTTAAGTTTCAAAGATCCTTCTAGTGACGCAGGGTATCCGTACCTCCTTCCTATAAAGAAGAAGTTTTTGAAGTCTTTGTACTTCTCAGCTACTTCTTTAATCTCTGAGTCATCTTTTAAAATTTCGCTTACTAACGAAGGAAGCGAAAGAAGCGTATTTGCTACTTCTTTTCCTTCTTCAAGAGAAAGATTTCGTTGCCTTCCAAGAAAAAGAGCGATCAGGCTTAAAACAACCACCTGTGAAGTGAATGCTTTTGTAGAAGCCACTCCTATCTCAGGACCAGCGTGGTTGTAAACTCCAGCATCGGTTTCTCTTGCTATCGAAGATCCAACGGCGTTCACAATTCCAAGAGTTAAAACATCCTTCTTTTTAACTTCTTGAAGAGCAGCTAGCGTATCCGCTGTTTCTCCTGACTGGGAGATAAAAATAAATGTTTCATCTTTCTCAATAACCTTCTTTCTGTAACGAAACTCTGAGGCAAGAGAAACTTCTACTGGCACTCCGGAAAACTCTTCAATCAGATACTTCCCCGTTATTCCAGCATAATAAGAAGTTCCACAAGCAATAATACTTATCTTTTTGGTGTTTTTAAGTTCTTCTTCTACTAACTCTAACCCTCCAAGTTTTGCACTTCCCTCTTCAAGAACAATCCTTCCTCTCATTGAATTGGTTATAGACTCTGGTTGCTCTGCTATCTCCTTAATCATAAAGTGAGGATATCCATTTTTCTGAGAATCTTCAATGTCCCAATCAAGAGTAACCTCCTCCCTCTCTTTAATCTTCTCTTTAATATCACTAATGACAAAATTATCCTTCTGAATAACCGCAACATCTCCATCTTCAAGAAAGATCATCTTTTTTGAGTGCGTAATTATTGCTGAAGGATCAGAAGCAACGAAACTTCCCTTGTCGTTAACAGATATCACCAACGGACTAAACATCCTAGCTGCGACCATCTTTCCTGGATCCTTTTTTGCGATAACAACAAGACCATAAGTTCCTTTTATGATTCGCAGTGCTTTCTTAACCGCACTTTCAAGATCTCCTTTAAAAAAATGTTCTATGAGATGAGCAATTACTTCTGTATCAGTATCCGAAACAAACTTGTGTCCTCTTTTAATAAGTTTGTTTTTAATTTCTTTATAGTTCTCGACGATACCGTTGTGAACAACAAAGATATTTTTTTCACAATCCCAGTGAGGGTGAGCATTTTCTTCAGTGACACCACCGTGAGTCGCCCACCGCGAGTGCCCGATCCCGATACTTCCTTTCAATTCGTTTTTACTAACTTCTTCTTCAAGCTTTTCTATCTTTCCCACTTCTTTAACACACCCTATCTCCTCTCCAAGAACAGCAATCCCACTTGAGTCATATCCACGGTACTCTAATCTTTTCAACCCCTTCAACAAAAAAGGAGTAGCATTATTTTCTCCCACATAGCCAACAATACCACACATAATAAGTTATCTTTTAATTATTAATTTTGTTTGTGGAATAATAGATCCACTCTTCATTCTAAACTTTTCATCACTCCAAACAACTCCTGTTTCTTGAAATCCAATATTTCTATAAAAATTAATTGCTTTATCGTTGTAAGTAGCAACATTAACTACTGTTTCAAGTTCTTGATTAAAGTGTTTTTGAGATTCATTCCATAACATTGTTCCTACTCCCTTTCTTTGATGTCCAGGAAGAACATATATTGCCTCAATTTCATTTCTATCTTCTGTTTTTGTTATCTTTACTAACCCAATAATTTCGCCTTCTTCTTCAGCTACGAGCATAATCTCATTCTCTGAATAATCTTTAATTATAGTTGCTCTTTTCTTTAAATTGTCTTCAGTAAAAAAGTATTTAAATTTATATTCAATATCATCAATAGTAACTCCGTGCTCTTTATTCGGATAAGTATCAAGCCAAGTCTTATAAAGAACAAACGTTGTCTGATAAGCATCCCCAGAATCCGCTTTCCTAATTTTAATACTCATATTTTTAATTTCCTTTAATTTTTACTCTCCCATAGTCCGTGGATATTGCAGTACTCTCTTGCTGTTATTTCTTCTTGATCTGTCTTAAACTCAACTTCTGGATTGTCTCCTGGTTGTAAGAATTTTCTACAGTGAAAGTTTTCTCCGATAACCTCTATCCACTCTATATAGTGCTCTTCCTCCATCGGATGTAGATTAGATCCAACAGTAATCTTTGTTTTTGTTATAACCGGAAGGTGTTTTTCATAACCCTCTCCTTCTTCTGTTTTTGGAACCTTAAGTTCCATTGGTTGATCACAACAAACAAGTTCTCCTGCTCCAGTGTGAAGCACTTCTACAATATTCCCACAAACATTACACTTATAAATCTCTTTTAATTTAGTCATAATTTATTTTTTTATGTTATATTAATAATAACTCATTATACAATTAATTTAATAATAAACAAAA
>JAIPIL010000030.1 GCA_021734685.1 Minisyncoccota bacterium
CCTATAAGAAATGGGAAGATGGCAGTTACAATACAGACAAAAATTCCTGCCAATCTTAAAAGAACCGGATCAGCATCAAAATAATCCCCTAATCCGCCAAAAACACCTGCAAAAACTCTATTTTCTTTACTTCTATATAGTCTTTTCATAATAATTTATATTAAATAGTTATAATTCAATATTAACATTTAATTTAAAAAAATCAATAACAAAAGGCCCCTTTAAAAGGGGCCTTTGGAGAGTTTTGTTAAATGTTTGTCACTTTCGGGGGTGGAGCTCTATTGCTCCGTTTTGTTTGGCAACAACCGTCACTTTTCTTCCAAAAAAGAATGATGTTGATTCCCGCAAACTCCGAGGAATGAGAACTCTTCCCCCACTCTTCACTTCGTGAACGAAGAGAGAAGGAGTCCTGTTTGCCCTCAAGGGATAGATCTGAATACAGCCATCGTCCTTCTCAGAGATCATAACATTTTTTCCAACCCTTGACAGTAATTCGCTTGGGATTGCCAACCGCCATTTATAGTCAACGGCTGTGTTCCATTTAGCAACAGAAGTACTTAACATAAAAACCTCCTTTATTTAGGGTGCTGTTCTTTATATTATAACACAACAACACAAAAAATAACATTTTCTAGTACGGCTTTTTCTCGTTTATTTTTTTTCTAAAACTACTTCTTGAATAATCACATCTTGAAGTGGTTTATCTCTTCCGTCTTTTTCTACAACTGATATTGCATCTGCAACTTCTTGCCCTGAAACAACTTTTCCAAATATTGTGTAGTTAGGAGGAAGAGGATAATCAGCAACCATTATAAAAAACTGGCTTCCTTGAGTGTTTGGACCAGCGTTGGCCATCGCTACTACTCCTTTCTTGTATCCTTCTTGATATATCTCTGATTCTGGATCTATCTCATCAGCAAAAGAATATCCTGGACCTCCTGTCCCTGTTCCCGTTGGATCTCCTCCTTGAATCATAAATCCGTCTATAACTCTGTGAAAAATAACTCCATCATAAAAACCTTCTTCTGCTAACTTCACAAAATTCTCAACTGTTCGTGGTGCATCATCATAATAAGTTTCAAACTTTATATCCCCTTTATTTGTTTTTAATGTTATCTCGTAGTTCATATTTTTATCATTATTATTACTAATTACTAAATCTTCTTCTTTCTCTTCTAGAAGTCCCCCATAAGAAATAAAAAAAATAATCGCCACTAGAAGAAAAAAAATTAATACCATTAACTTGCTGTTCATTTTTTTTGTTTTAATATGAATAATCTTGTTAATGCGATGTCACCATAATTATATTTTCCATTTAAATAATCGTAAACTGGTTTTAGTCTTTCCGTTCCACACTCTTGAAATCCTTCTTCTATCTCTTTGAAAACATCTTCCGCTGGTTTAAGATGATCTATGTTTATCATCTTATCTTCTTTTACTATTTTTTCAATATGTGAGATAACTGTTCTTTCTGTTATATCTCTTTCAACTGCAATCTCTTCAACTGACATCTTCTTCTCTAAAAGTTTCTTTGTTTTATTGTATGTTTCACCTGCCGTTTTCTTAACTTTCAACGGAGCGTTGTTTATCTCTTTACTTTTTAGATTATTTTCTTCAGCATAACTTCTTATCACTCTCAAAAAGTCTTCTCCAAAAGTATCTAATTTTTTTTCTCCAACTCCCGATATCTTTTTAAAACTTTGCAAGTCAAGAGGGATATAATACGCCATCTCTTGAAGAGAAACATCAGAAAAAACAACAAAAGAAGGAACTCTCATCTCATCAGCAATGCTTTTTCTTAAAGAACGCAACTTCTCAAACAAGTTAATATCATAATCCAAATCCCCTTTGCTAATCCAACTTTTCTCCACTTCTTCTTTTTCTGGTTTTGGTAACCAAACCGTGTTTCTTTCTTTTATAAACTTTCTTCCTTCATTTGTTAAGATTAAAACTGGATAATCTCCCTCTGCTCTTTCAAGAAATCCCTTGTTAATTAGTGATTTTACAATTTCTTTCAACTGCTCAACAGAAAAATCATCAACCACTCCGTAAACAGAAAGATTATTATGCCCTCTTTCTCTTATTAGTTTAATGTTTTTTCCTTTTAAAACATCTACTATATAATTTAAACCAAACCTTTCTTCTAAACGAATAACTGCTGATATTATTTTTTGAGAAACAACCGTCGCATCAAACAACTCTTGATCTCCTAAGCAAGACTCACAACTTTCACAATTATCTTTGCTATACTCTTCTCCAAAGTAATTAAGAATATACTTTCTTTTGCAAAGCGAGGTTTCTCCATACTCAACAACTTTTTTCAGTTTTTTTTCTGCTTGTCTTTTTATTTTTTCTTCTTTTATCTGATTAATGAAGTAGAGTTGCTTCTGAACATCAGCGTAAGTGTAAAACAAAACGCACTCACTTGATACTCCGTCACGACCAGCACGGCCAATTTCTTGATAGTAACCTTCAATTGATTTAGGAAGGTTGTAGTGGACAACAAGCCGGACATCCAGTTTGTCAATTCCCATTCCAAAGGCAATTGTTGCAACAATTATATTTACTTCATCTTTAATAAAAAGATCTTGAACCTTTTCTCTTTTTTTATTTTCCATTCCAGCATGATATGCTGCTGCCTTGTAACCATTAATACAAAGATCTGCCGATAATTTTTCAGTATCTTTTCTTGAAAAACAGTAAATTATCACTGATTCGTTTTTGTAATCACTCAAAATATCTAGCAACTTCGGAAAAGAGTTTCTTTTTTTAACAACTCTTAAATTCAAATTACTTCTATCAAAGCTTGATATAAAAATTTCTGGATCTGCTAGATTAAGCTGACTTACTATATCTTCCTGAACTTTTTTTGTCGCTGTTGCAGTAAGAGCAATAATTGGAATTTTAGGAAAATTCTTCTTTAACGATTTCATATTCCGATAATCAGGACGGAAATCATGCCCCCACTCTGATATACAGTGTGCTTCATCAACCGCTATTAGCGAGATCTTTACTTTTTTTAAAAACTCTAAAAAGCCACCAACTGCAACTCTCTCAGGGGCAACATAAAGCACTTTAACTTCTCCACGAAGCACTCTTTCTTTTGCTTCTCTTATCTCTCCTGCTGTTAGTGTGGAGTTAATAAACTCTGCTTGAACTCCGTTGACCTTTAAAGAGTCAACTTGATCTTTCATTAACGCAATCAAAGGAGAGATAACTAAAGTTACTCCCTCCATTTTCAGTGCAGGAAGCTGATAACAAAGTGATTTTCCTCCTCCGGTGGGCATCAAAACAAAAACATCTTTCTTTTTCAAAACTGCGCTCACTATTTCTTCTTGAAGAGGACGAAACTTGCTAAACCCAAAATATTTTCTTAAAATGTTTTTCATCGTTTTCCAATTCTAACACAAAACTCCCCATCAATCACCCCCCCCTACCGTCATTGCGAGGGCTTTAGCCCGTGGCAATCTCTCGTGTTCAAGGGATTGCTTCGTCGTTTCACTCCTCGCAATGACGAGGGAGGTCAAAGGTTAATTCTATTGATTTTCTTAATAATAAAAGTTATAATATATCTAGTAAAAGGTATAAGGGGTCTAATCTCCCGCCAAAAAGCGGGTTTTATTTATGGAAATAAGAAATATTGCAATTATTGCTCATGTTGATCACGGAAAAACAGCGCTAACCGATGCTTTAATGAAGCAGACTGGGATGATAGAAAAAGAAGAAAGTATGGATAGTAACGACATTGAGCAAGAGAGAGGAATAACAATCTACTCAAAAAACACTTCTCTTTATTATAAAGACACAAAAATAAATATTGTTGATACTCCTGGGCACGCCGACTTCGGATCAGAAGTGGAGCGAGTTTTGCGTTCTATAGACTCTGTTATCTTAGTTGTTGACGCTCAAGAAGGTCCGATGCCTCAAACAAAGTTTGTTTTGAAAAAATCTCTTGAACTAAAGTTAAAGCCGATCGTTGTAATTAACAAAATTGACAAATCAGCGGCGAGACCAGAAGAAGTAAAAGAGATGATTTACGAGCTTTTTCTTGATCTAGGAGCAGATGATGAACAACTTGATTTCACAACTATCTACAGTATCGCAAAAGATGGAGTTGCAAAAAGAAAAATGGAAGATGAATCAACCGACCTCACTCCTCTTCTTGAAACAATAATAGAAAAAGTTTCAGTTGCTTCTGGTGAGGAGGCAACAAAAAAACCGCTCTTGATGCAACCGTTTAATCTTGCTTACGATAATTTTTTAGGACGCCTTGCTATTTTAAGAATATATAACGGAGTAGTAAAAGAAGGAGAAAGAATTTTTGTAAAAAACAAACAAAACGAAACTAAAGAAGGAAAGATAACCAAGTTATTTACCTTTGAAGGAGTAAGAAGAAAGGAATCAGCAGAGGCCGTTGCTGGAGATATTGCAATGATTGCTGGAATATCTGATATATTTATTGGTGACACAATTTGTAAAGAGCAAGATCAAGAGCCACTTCCTTTTATTAGCGTTGATGAACCAACAATATCAATAAATGTTTCCGTAAACGACTCCCCTTTCTCAGGAAGAGATGGAAAAAAAGTTACCGGAAGGCAAATAAAAGAAAGACTAGAAAAAGAGTTAGAAGTTAATGTTGGACTAAGAATAGATTTTTCAAGTAATGATTACTATAAAGTATACGGACGAGGAGAGATGCATATTGCAATTCTTTTAGAAAATATGCGTCGTGAGGATTACGAACTTCAGATATCACAACCAAATGTTGTTATTAAAGAAGAGGAAGGAGTAAGGATGGAACCTTTTGAGGAGGTGACAGTAATTGTTCCAGATGAAGTATCTAGTTCTGTAATTAAAAAATTATCAGCAAGAAAAGGAAGTATGCTGGAGATGAAACCAGAACACGGGAACACAAAAATAATCTTTGAAGTTCCAACGAGAGGACTACTTGGCTATAGAAATGAGTTTGTTGTTGATACTCGCGGTGAAGGGATTATGTATAA
>JAIPIL010000004.1 GCA_021734685.1 Minisyncoccota bacterium
AATCTTTAGAAGCTGATAAATGAGTTGATTTCAAGGAACGACGACGAAAGGTAGCGTCTAGCTACATTGAGGAGGAGTGACGCAGAAATCAGCCATTTATCAGCTTCCCGTAGGGCGGATCAATTTTATCCATATTCTGCGTTATTCGTGAACAAGGTATTTGGCAATACCTTTTACCACTCACGCCTTGAATATGAATAAAATTGATTCCGCTAAAGATTGTTTGGTTTGTATCTTTTCACCTTTGTGATATACTGATTATAGTTTATAAAAACGAAACGTCAAAGGAAGAGTTTTTTTAAACACTTGATTAGTTTAAAATAATAGTTATAATTATCAAAGGTCGATTAGTATTAATAAAAAAAAGAGATATGGATACAAAAAAAATAATTATCGTCTTAATTGCAGCAATCTTAGTTGCAGGAATTGTTTACGCTGTTGTTTGGACAAATCCTATCGAAACAGATCCAGTAGAAATTACTCCTATTGTAGAAGAAGGTGAAGAAGAAGGTGAAGAAGTAATGGAGGAAGAAGAAATGATGGAAGAAGAGGAAGAAGTAATGGAAGAAGGTGAAGAAGAAGTAGAAGAAGAGGAAGAAGTTCTTGAGTAATTTAATATTTACTTGAGAAGACTTAAGTTTTCTCAAAAAACCCTCTTACTTGTAAGAGGGTTTTTTTTGTTTATAACCCTTTGCTAAATTATTTTAAATATGATATTTTAAAAGTAATGCGTAACAGATTAATTATTCTATTTGTTTTTCTTGGATTGGTTCTTTTTACAGGATTATTTATTTACTTTGGTGATAAATATTTTCCTGTAAAAACACATCCAACAAAAGAAGATTCGGTAATTATTGCTGAAAACTGGATAAGAAACTTTTCTTCATATCCAGTTTATGGAAAAAATCTTGAATTAGAAGATAGCGTGAAGATGGAAGAGGGGAAGTACCAGTTTGTTTTTACTTTTCAAGTTGATAGTCCTGATTACGGAATATATGAAAGAGAGATTGAGGTGCATACCGAAGGAACAGAAATTTTGTATGCAGTTACTGATGGAATATTTGATGAAAAAGAAAAAAAATATTTGACAAAAGAAGAAAAAGTTGATATTTATTTTGTTATTGAAGAAGAAAATAGAAAAAAACTGATTGCAGTTGAAAGAATATTTTCGTTGCCAGTTCAAGATGAGTTTGACAGAAGAGAAGTTCTTTTGAGTCTTTTAGAAGGACCTACAACATCAGAAGAAGCAAAAGGTTATGTTACTTTCTTAGATCCTGAAACTGAGATAACTTCTTTTCTAGTTAAAGACGGGGTGGCCTATGTAGATCTTTTTTCTCCAGACAATGATGATTTAGAAATTGGAAGAGAACAGATCTCAAGGACGGTTAATCAGTTTCAAGATGTTGGTAGTGCGGTGATTAATATTTCTTCTGTAAAAGTAGAAGATGAACCGAGAGAAGAGTTGTTTTCAGTAGAAGGGATTCCTAATGATTTTAGTTTTAACCGTCATCTTGCTCTTGGGTCGAGAGGAGAAGATGTAAAATACCTCCAGATCGTTCTTAATAGCGATTCAGAGACACTTTTAAGAGAAGATGATGGAGTTGGCTCCACTGGAAGTGAAAGTGAGTATTACGGGTATCTAACAGTGGAGGCAGTTAGAAAATTTCAAGAGAAGTACGCCGAGGAAGTTTTAGAGCCAGGTGGATTCTGGCGGGGAACTGGTTATGTTGGGGATAATACTATTAAAAAACTTAATCAGTTATTAGAAAGTAATAAATAATTTTAAATTATGACAAACAAATCACTAGTAATAACAATTGGAGTTTTAATTTTTGCACTTGCTGCATTTATTTTATTAAATTTAGAAGATCCAGGAGAGTTAGAAGTTGATCCAACTGAAAAAGCTGAACAGTGGGTAGAAGAAGAGGCGACAACTTTTCTTGAGAGAGGAGGTAGTGATCTTGAATTTCAAGACGCAACAGAAGTTAGTGATGGGGTTTATGAGGTAACTTTTAACTTTGAATCAACCTTTGCTGGATATGGAGAAGTTTCAGATGATGAGATGAGTGCACAAGTAATCACTCCCCACACTATTGTGGTAACAGTAGAAGATGGAAGTGTGGTTGGTGCGGTGACTGATGATACCTATGATGAGATGGAAGAGAAAATGATAGGGGAAGAAGAAGAGATAGAAGGTGAGGAAGGTGATGTGTTAGTAGAACCAGCTTTTCTTAATTTATATTTTGTTACTGTTGAAGAGGGTCAAGAAAAAGTAGAAGCAGTAGGAAGGATGTTTGTTATGGAAGAAGGAGTTGAAGAAGAAGTTGTTAATGCTCTTCTTGAAGGACCAACCACTGAAGAAGAAGAGGAAGGATACTCAACTGCGATAGATAGCGAAGCAACTTTAAACAGTTTCCGCATTGAAGAGAAAACAGCATACGCTGATTTCAGTGAAGAACTTGATGCTTCTGGATCAGCAATGGTGATGGCGATAAGAGAACAGATTGAAAAAACCCTCTTACAGTTTGAGAGCGTTGATGATGTAGTAATCTCAATCAACGGCGAAACAGAAGAAGTTTTACAACCGTAAAATTACTCGGAATCAAAAAAAACAGCAACCAATGTTGCTGTTTTTTTGATTTGCTTTTTCAGGTTTTTGAATATAGAATGTAGATATGAAGATGAATTTTATTGATTTTAAAGATATCTTAAAAGTAATCAAGAAAGGGTTTGCTACTGGGAAGAAGATAGAGATATATTATCCTGAAACAGAGAATAATCCAGAAGGATGGCGAGAGATAAAACTTTACAATATTACTACTGATATTCCACCAGATGGTGAAGAATTAGTAGTAGAAAAAGATTACATCAGCCCAGGGCATATTTTAAACGCCTATGATGTTTTTGCAAAAGACAAAAAGTTGCGTTCTTTTATTTTAGGGAAGATAAAAAATATTCGTTAAATTTTTAAAATGGAAAATTATAAAAAAATAGAAGATGTTTTTAATCAACAAGAAAGAAGATTTCGGGCGATAACCGATAATACTCCAGATATGATCGCTCGTTTTGATGAGGATTGTCGGTATGTTTATGTTAACAAAACAATGGAAGATATCTTCGGAATGTCGCAGAAAGATTTTTTCTGGAAAAATGATGCAGAACTTGGAATAAAAGGAGAAAGGACACCATTATTCTGTGAAGCAATTAATTATGTCTTTAATAAGAAAGAAAAAAAAGAGTTTTATTTTGAAGAAAATATAAAAAACGAAAGGAGATATTTTTATACAATTCTGATACCAGAGTTTTTTCAAGATGGAAGTGTTGCTTCGGCACTTTCAATAACGAGAGATATTACCGAGATAAAAGAAATTGACCAGATTAAGTCGGAGTTTATATCAATTACAACTCATCAGCTTCGTTCTCCTTTGTCAGCGATAAACTGGTGTTCTCAAGCTCTTTTAAGCGAAGAATCCGGAGAGTTGGGTGAAGATCAAAGAAATTATTTAGAAAACATAAGAGAAGCAACCAAAAAATTGATAAAAATAACAGATGTCTTTTTGCAGACAACAATATTAGACCTTGAGATGTTTATTATTAATCCTGAAGAGGTTGAAGTAGCTGATTTTTTAAAAAAAATAGTTAAGAATTTTAAGGAAAAAATAGAAGAAAAAAAGATTAAGCTTACTGAAGAGTATAATGATTCTGTTGTTTTAGAAAACGACCCAAGAGCATTAAATATCATCTTTCAAAATATGATTTTAAATGCAGTGGAGTATAGTCCAGAAAACGGATTAGTTGATATTTCTTTAAAAAAAGAAAAAGATACCGTTGTTTTTGAGATTGGGGATAATGGGTGTGGGATAAAAGAAGAAGATAAAAACAAAATTTTTGCAAAATTTTACCGATCAGAAAAAGCAAGAAGTATAAAAGCTTACGGAACAGGACTTGATTTGTATATTGTAAATGAACTTCTCCTTAAAATGAAAGGAAAAATTGAAGTTGAATCTCCAAATCCAAAATTTGGAAAAGGGTGTCTTTTTCGTGTTACCCTTCCAATTGTTATTCCTAAAAAAAGTTGTGATGATGGTTTACCTGAATCACCTTCTAAATGTTGTTGTGATTAGTAAAATATGAAATTCCAAGAAAGATATAACAATCTTAATCCAGAACAAAAAAGGGCGGTTGATTATATTAACGGCCCGCTTATGGTTATTGCTGGCCCAGGTTCTGGAAAAACAGAACTTCTTGGAGTTAGAACTGCAAATATAATAAGAAAAACCGACACTCCGCCAGAAAGTGTTTTGTGTTTAACTTACACCAATTCTGCTGCTACTAATATGAAAGAAAGATTGATAGAACTGATTGGTGATGAAGCATACAAGATTCCAGTCTATACTTTTCATTCTTTTTGCCAAAAAATAATTCAAGATCACGGAGATTATTTTTATAAAGGAGCATCTTTTGAGTTAGTTGATGAAGTTACTCAGATAGAAATAATTCAAGATATTTTAAAAAAAATGGATTATGATAATCCTCTTAGTAGTTTTCGTCCAGAAGATGGATATGTTTATTTGAGAGATATTATAGAAACAATTTCAGATTTAAAACAAGGAGGAGTAACTCCTGATGAGTTTGAAGAGGTAAGCAAAGAAAACGAGATTATTTTAAAAGAAGCTAATCCGATAATTAGCGCTGTTTTTCAAAAAAGAGTAAACACTATTACTTTTCAAGAAGTAGAAAAAGTTATTGATAAACTTAAAAAAATAGAACAAAAAAGTATTATTAGTTATCTTAAGCCGATTAACTTGGTTGTCGCTGGATCACTTGAAAAGGTTGTTGAGTCTGGAGATAAAAAGAACATTAAAGAGTGGAAAAATAAATGGACATACAAAAACAAAGAAGAACGATTTTTAAATGATTCAAAGAATTTAGAAAAGTTAAAAAGTTTATCTTTAGTTTATAAAGACTATCAAAAAAAGATGAATAGTCTTGGGTATTATGACTTTTCAGATATGATAATGGAGGTCATAAAAAAAATGGAAGAAGATGATCTTTTCTATGATGAAGTTAGGGAAAAATATCTTTATGTTTTAGTGGATGAGTTTCAAGATACTAGTGGAGTGCAGATGAGATTTTTAAATTTACTTTTGAAAGATGAAATTGATAATAACCCAAATATTTGCACAGTTGGTGATGATGATCAAGCGATATACAGATTTCAAGGAGCAGAAATATCAAATATTTTAGAGTTTAAAGAGAGATATCCTTTAACAAAAATCATCTCTTTAGTCAGAAATTATCGTTCAACAAAAGAAATAATTCAAAAATCTTACGGAATTGTAAAAAGAGGAGAAGAGCGGTTAGAAAATTTCATAAAAGAAGCAGACAAAAAGATGATTTCAGTAAAGAAAGGAGCAGGAGCAATTTCTTGTAAAGAGTTTAAAACAGAAGAAGAAGAGTTTTCTTTTGTTGCCAAAGAAGTAAAGAAGATATTAAAAGAAATACCTCCAGAAGAAGTGGCAGTTATTGCTAAAACTCACAACACATTGAAAAGATTGCTCCCTTTTTTTAATGAACTTGGTATTCCAGCAGTTTCAGCAAGGAAAGGAGATGTCTTAGAAGAAGAACATATAAAACAGATTATTAATATTTTGAAGTTGATCGGAACCCTTCTTGATGGAGATAAAAAGGTTCACGATGAGATTTTATCAGAAGTGATTACTTATCCTTTTTGGAAAGTGGAGAGAAGAAAAATATGGGAAGTTTCACAGAATTCATTTAAAAATAGAACTTCTTGGATTGAGTGTATGGAAGAAGACGATGATCTTTCTTGGCTTTCTTCCTTTTTGTTGGATCTTTCTTTGAAAGCGAAAACAGCTTCAATTGAAGAAGTATTGGACATTATAATTGAAAATTATTATAAAGATTATTATTTTTCAGAAGAAAAATTAAGAAAAAATAAAACAGAGTATATCTTTTTAATGTCTTCTTTGAAGTGTTTTGTTCAAGCGGTTAGAGATTATCGTAAACAAGAAAATATAAAGACAAAAGATGTTCTTAAGTTTTTAGAAGCAGTTGAAAGTAATAATTTGCCAATTATCAATAAAAATCCGTTAGTAATAGATAGCAGTGCAGTTTCTTTAATAACTGCTCATGGAGCAAAAGGAAAAGAATACCAAGCCGTTTTTGTTCTTAACTGCTACCAAGAAGAGTGGGCAAGCTCAAAAAACAGAAAAAAAATAAAATTATTTTCTAATACTCCTTTTAATAAAGCAGGGGAAAGTAAAGACGATTGGATTAGATTATTTTATGTTACTCTAACCAGAGCAAAAGAATTAGTTTATTTCACTTTTCATAAAGTGAAAGACAACAAGAGGAAAGAAAATATTCCTTTAGAGTTTTTAAGTGAGTTTCAGATTGAAAAAGCGGAAGAAGAGGTTTATTTAAAGAATGTTTCATCTTTTTTAGGTGGACATCACGCCCCTCCTTTTGTTAGCAATGAAAAAGAGCTTCTTTTTTCTTTGGTGAAAAATTACAAGTTAAGCCCAACTGGACTTTCTTCCTATTTAGATATTACCAGAGGAGGGCCTGAAGATTTTTTCAAAAAGAATATTCTTCGTTTTCCTGAGAAAAGGATACCGGTTCTTTCTTACGGAACGGCAGTTCATAAGGCGCTTTCTGAAGCGATTAGAAACAAGAAAGAAGGAGTTGTTTTGTCAGAAAAAGAAGTTTGTGATATTTTCAAGAAAGCACTGGAGAAAGAAAGGTTATCAGGAGAGGATTTTAAAAATTTATCAAAAAGAGGAAAAAGAGAGCTTGCTATTTTTTATAAAAAGAGAAAAGATAGTTTTAAAAAAGAAGATGAAACTGAAAAAAACTTTGAAAATCAAAACTGTTTTGTGGAAGATGTTCCGATTACAGGGCAGATAGATAGATTGTCATTAGTCGAAGATTCACTAGAAGTAACAGATTTTAAAACAGGAAAAGTTCTTACTGACTGGAACAAGGGGAGTGCTAGTGAAAAGATTAATCTTTGGAAGTATAGAAGACAACTTGTTTTTTACAAGATATTAGTTGAAGCTTCGGACAGATATAGAGGAAAAGAAAAAGTTAAGAAAGGAGTTATAGACTTTGTAACTCCAACAAAAGACGGGGAAGTGATTTCTCTTGATCTTAAAATAACAGATGAAGAAACAGAAAGAGTGAAAAAGTTGATATGTGCAGTTGGAAAAAGAATTAAAGAGTTGAAGTTTGATCCGGAACCAAAAAAAGAAAAAATTAGTGACATTGAAGAGTTTGAAAATCGTATATTAAAAGAAGCAGATTTAATTTAGTAATATGGAAAAACTTTTAAAAGACACAAAAAAACAGATAAAAAAAGAAGGAAAAAGAGCAGGAGTTGATCCTGTTTTTGTTAAGAAACTTCTCTTTTCAGAAAGATTATTAGAATTTACTGTTCAAGTAGGGGATAACTACTATTCAGCTTATCGTTCTCAACATAACAGTATTATGGGTCCGTATAAAGGAGGTTTAAGATTTAGTGAGTTTACAACGAGAGATGAAGTAGAAGCTCTTTCTATGTTAATGACTTTGAAGTGTGCTCTGGTTGATATTCCTTTTGGAGGAGGAAAAGGAGGAGTAAAAGTAGATCTTAAAAATTTTTCTAAAGAAGAAGTAGAAACTCTTTCCCGAGAGTATGTTAAAGGAGTTTTTCCACTGATAGGACCTGATGTTGATATTCCTGCTCCTGATATGAATACAAACGAAGAAGTAATGACAATAATGACCGATGAGTATTCTAAAATTAAAGGTGTTTCTTCTCTAGCTTCTTTCACTGGAAAACCCGTTGAAAAGGGTGGATTAGAAGGAAGGACAGAAGCAACTGGATATGGTGGGTTTGTTATTTTTAAGCAGTTATGCACTCTTTATAACTTAAAAAATCCAACTGTTGCTGTTCAAGGATTTGGAAATGTTGGTTTTAATTTTTGCAAATTTGCGGATGAAGATGGTTTCAAAATAAAGGCAGTAACAAAAAGAGAAGGAGGGATTAAAAGGGAAGAGGGGGTTGTTTTTAAAAAAAATAAAGATGACATTTTCAAAGAGCAAGAAGTTAACAAGATAACAAATAAAGATATATTAGAGATGGATGTTGATGTTCTTGTCCTTGCCGCAACCGAAGGAGTTGTAGATGAAGAAAATGCTGATAAAGTTAAAGCAAAATATATTATATCTCTTGCTAACGGGCCAGTAACTCGCAAGGCAGAAAAGATTCTTCACAAGAGAGGGATTGTTGTTATTCCTGACATTTTAGCAAACTCAGGAGGAGTTGTTGCTTCTTACTGTGAGTGGATCCAGAATAAAGGAGAAGAAAAGTACAATAAAGAGAAAGTTTTTTCTTTTATTAAGGAAAAATTAAGTAAAGCTTTTGAAGAGATAAAAAAAACTGAGAAAGAGTTTCAGAGTGATAAAAAAATAACACCAACAAAGATGGCAACTTTGATTGCTATTCGTCGTTTAGATAAATCTTTTAAAAATAATGCCTGATCAACAAAAAGAATTATTTTTTGAAAATCCGGTAACTGTTTCTGAGTATATATCAATAATAAACAGTGTTCTTTCTGGTATTAAAGCAAAAGTGAAGGGAGAAGTTAGTGAGATGAAACAAGCTGCTAGCGGACATATTTACTTTTCTTTAAAAGATGAAAACAGCGGAGATCTTATAAACTGTGCAATATGGAGTTCAGTTTATAAGATGTGTGGAGTAAAGATTGAAAACGGAATGGAGGTTATTATTTCAGGGAGTTCTGATGTTTACGGAGCAAGAGGAAGTTTAACTTTTAAAGTTAAAACAGTGGAGTTGGTTGGGGAGGGAGCGCTTAAAAAAGCATACGATTTATTGAAAAGCAAACTCAGTGAAGAAGGATTATTTAGCAAAGAAAGAAAAAGGGAGGTTCCTCTTTTTCCAAAAAAAATAGGGGTAATAACATCAAAAAAAGGAGCTGCTATTCACGACTTTGTAAATAATTTAGGAAAATTTGGTTTTCAGATACAGATCTGTGACTCTCGGGTAGAAGGACAAGAGGCAGTTCAAGATCTTTTAAGGTCAATAAAAATAATGAGAAAGAAAAACCTTGATGTTCTTGTTTTGGTTCGGGGAGGAGGTTCTTTGCAATCACTAATGGCTTTTGATAACGAGGCACTAGTTCGTGAGGTCGTTGATTTTCCTTGTCCAGTTGTTGCGGGGATTGGTCATCACGAAGATGTTCCGTTAGTTGCTCTTGCTTCAGATGTTTCGCAATCAACCCCAACCGCAACTGCAAACTACATCAGTGAAGGATTTCAAAAAGCGATAGAGAGAACTGTTTTTTATCAACACATCGTTGAAACAAAGTATCAAGAAGCGCTACACAAAAAAAGAGAAGATCTTTCTGAATCAACGGAAGTGGCAAAAAACTTTTTTAATCTTATTAACGAAAAATATCAAAGAAGTGAAGAAAAAATCAAAAGAGCACTTTCTGTTGCTATTAGTTTAGTGTCTTTTGACATAGAAAAAATTAAAAACAATAAAGAAAAAATATTAAGCTCTTTTAAGATCGTTCTTAAAGATAAAAAAGAAAAAATAAAAACATTAGAGCAAGCTGTTCTTTATAACGATCCAAAAAAA
Source organism: Minisyncoccota bacterium (assembly GCA_021734685.1). Lineage (GTDB taxonomy): Bacteria > Patescibacteriota > Minisyncoccia > Minisyncoccales > PWPS01 > PWHW01. Next base: position 9,665 of record JAIPIL010000004.1, read on the forward strand.
CAACTTGAATTAGGTTATGCTATAATCAAAAAACAAGGAAAAGTAGTTAAAAGCGTTAAAGATGTTAAAAAAGGAGATGCTTTAGAAACAGTTCTTTGTGACGGGGGAGTTGAGTCAGAAGTTAAAAAAATAAAATAATATGCCTGAAAAAAATAATTTAACTAAAAATTTAAAACAGTTATCTGAGATAGCAAACTGGTTTGAAAGCAGAGAAGATGTTGATATTGAAGAGGGGTTAAAAAAAGTAAAACAAGCAGCGGTAATAATAAAAGAAAGCAAAAAAAGACTAAAAGAAATAGAAAACGAGTTCCAAGAAGTAAAGAAAGAACTGGAGGAAGAGTAAAAAATTTTCATTTTTCCCTTGTCATTCCCAGCTTGACTGGGAATCCAGTTTAAAATTTGGAAATTAAGAAATTGAAAATTCATTGAAAATTGAAAATTGCCAAATTGAAAATTTTAATTAGTTATGGTTGATTTCAAGAAAAAACTTAACAAGGAGCAATTGAAGGTTGTTTACGAGGGTGATGGCCCTTGTCTTGTTTTGAGTGGTCCGGGGAGCGGGAAAACAAGAACTCTTGTTTATCGCACAGTCTATCTTCTTGAAAAAGGATTTTCTCCTTCTTCAATTATGCTTTTGACATTTACTAAAAAAGCAGCGAAGGAGATGCTTTTCAGAATTAAAACAATGGCTTGTTGTGATTCTGAAAAGATATATGGAGGAACATTTCATCATGTTGCCAATATTTTTTTAAGACGATATGGAGAAGAAGTAGGATACTCTTCTAATTTTGTTATTGTTGATGAAGAAGACGCAAAAACAATAATTTCAGGAATAATAAAGGAAAAGTATGGAAAACAGAAAGAAGATGTCCCAAAACCAAAAGTTATTAAAAACATAATATCGCTTGCCGTAAATTCGGAAAAAACAGTAGAAGAAGTTATAGGAGAAAAGTTTTCTTTTTTTTCTGATGAAGTGATTGATGTTATTTTAGAGATAACTGAAGAGTATAAAAAAAGAAAGAAAGAAAGTAATGTTATGGATTATGATGATCTTCTTTTTAATTGGAACTCGTTACTTTCTATTCCAGAACTAAGAAAAAAAATATCTGATAATTTTCTTTATGTTATGGTTGATGAGTATCAAGACACGAACAAGCTACAAGACAGAATAATAAAAAAAATTAGCGAAAAAAACAAAAACATATTGGCAGTTGGCGATGATTCACAAAGTATTTATTCTTTTCGGGCTGCTGAAATTGACAATATAATTAACTTTTCAAAAAATTATCCAGAAGCAAAGATATTTAAATTAGAAAACAACTATCGTAGCACTGCTGAGATATTAGAGATGGCGAACTTAGTAATAAAAAACAATACTAAAAGACTAGATAAAGATCTAAAAAGCGTTGTTCCCAACAAGGGGGAAGCAGATGTCGTTGTTTTTAGTAATCCCTTAGAGCAAGCAGATTATATTGCTGATTATATAGAAAACAAGAAAGATAGATCAGAAGTAGCAGTTCTTTTTAGGGCGCATCATCATGCAGTAGAACTTGAAATGGAACTAACAAAAAGAAACATTCCTTATCTTTCTCGGGGAGGAGTTCGCTTTTTTGAACAGCTTCATATAAAGGATGTAACTGCTTACTTAAGAGTTCTTTTAAATTTTAAAGATAGGGTTTCTTTTGAGAGATTACTTTTAAAAGAAAAAGGAATAGGAGATGTTGGTGCAAAAAAAATATCAGGAAAGATTTCATCGTTTGAAAAAGTAGAAGATGTTTTTGAAAATAAAGAAAAAATTGCAAAAGAAGTTTGCACGGCAACTTCTCAAAAAGGTTTTTTAAAAATAATTAACTTAATAGAAGAGGGGACAGAAAAAACAATTTCTGAAAAAATAAAGCTTTTTATTGATGATTTTTATAATCACTATCTTGATTTTTCTTTTGAAAATTCAAAAGAAAGAAAAAGTGACCTGAAGAAAATATACGAGATGTCTTTTGACTATGAAAAATTAGAGGATATTATATCTGATTTTTCTTTAAGTGAAGATGTTGAAGAAGAAAGAAGTAGCAATAGTGTTGTTCTTAGCACAATTCATCAAGCAAAAGGATTAGAATGGAAGACAGTTTTTATCATCTCCCTGAAAGAAGGGGACTTTCCTCACGCAAAAGCAGTAGAAGAGGGTTCAGTAGAAGAAGAAAGGCGCCTTTTTTATGTTGCAGTTACAAGATGTAAGGAGAACCTTTTTTTAACTTATCCTCGTTACAACTTCCGAGAAAAACAAATTATGCCTCCTTCTCGGTTTATAAAAGAAACAAAAGGAGTTTTCTCTGATGAAGATTTTTTTGAAGATGAAGAAATTATTATGGAAGACGGTGAAGATGGAGAGTGGGAGATGATGTAGTTTTCTTGTTTACATCTTTTTTTTGATGTGATAAGATGAAAGATATTATTAGTTTTTAAATTAAATTTTTATGCCATTATATAAACAACCGTGGGTATGGATCGTTTTGTTAGCAGTTTTAATTTCTGGATCAATTATTCTTTTCAAAGAAGGTGACAGTATTCTTAATGAAAACGAAGAAAGTGAAGTTGCACTTACTGTAAACGGATCAGAAATAAGTAAAGAAGAGTTTTTAAGTTATACAGAAAACATAATAGAATATCAGATGGAAGTTTATGGTTTAAGTGAAGAAGAAGTAATGGATTCTGCAGTTAAGCTTGCCACTCAAAAAGTGGTTCTTAGTGCTTATATTGACGAAAAAGGAATTGAAGCCACTGAGGAAGAGGTTCAAGAGAAGTATGATGAGTACAAGCAGTACTACCCAACTCCTTCTGGGGAAACACTTCCTGCTTTTGAGGAAGCGAGAGAGGATATAGAGTATGAAGTTAGAATAGATAAACTAATAGAGATGTATACCGCTGAAGCTGAAGTAACAGACGAAGAAGTTAACTCTTTCTATGAGATACAAAAAATACAGATGGAGCAGATGGGAGAAGGAGAGATGCCATCGTTTGAAGAATCAGAAGAAGATATAAGAGAATATCTTTTAGAAGAAAAAGCAATTAGTACAATTCAAGAAGATCTTGAGCAGTTAATAGAAGATGCAGAGGTTGAGATGTTTATTACGATAGACGAGATTGATTTTCCAGAAAAAGAAGAAGCTGACCTTCCTGAGGTTGAAATTGAAGACGAAAACAACGAAGAAGGAGATGACACAGAAGAAGTAGAAACAGAGACCGAAGAAGAGTAAAAAATTTAAATATGAAAGAGAAATTTCAGGTATCATACTCAGCGATCTCTTCTTTTTGTCGTTGTCCTCACTCTTATTATTTTCAATACGAGTATCGTAATCCTAAAACTGGAAACAGGGTAGGGGTAGTAAACCCCTACCTTTCTCTTGGTCTTTCTGTCCATAGAGCAATAGAAGATCTTTCAGATGTTCCGATAAAAGAAAGAGTAAAAATTTCCTTGAAAGAAAGGTTTGACGAAATATTTTCTGAGTATCGTGGATTAAAAGGTGGTTTTATTTCGCAGAAAAAAGAAGACTTTTTTTACAAAAGAGGGTTAGAGATGATGGAGAGAGTTGAAAAATCATCTTTTCTTTCTCGTCCGTCAATTAGCCCTCCAAGTAAATTTTTAACAACTGACATTGTAGAGGATGAGATAAAGATAATTGGAGCACTTGACTGGATAGAAGAACTTCCAAATGGAGACCTCCATATTATTGATTTTAAAACAGGAAATAATAAAGAGAAGAGTGATTCTTTGCAACTACCGATATATGCTCTTTTAGCAGAAAGAAACCTAACAGGCAAAAAAATAAAAAAGATGAGTTACTGGTATTTACAGAGTGATGACAACCCTGTCTCTCAGGAAATAAAAAAAGGAAGTGCTTATCTTGATACTTTAAAGGAAAAAGCAGTGGCAATAAAAGAAGCAAGAGAGAATAATGATTTTTCTTGTCGTTATCCTGGAAGGTGCTTCGCTTGTAGTGATTATGAAAAAATATTTCAAGGAGAAGCAGAACTTATTTCTAGCGAAAACGGTAGAGATAATTTTTGTGTTTTTAAAGAAAAAGAAGTTGTAGAAAAAATAATGGAAGAAGAGTTTTTAGACGAAAGAGAAAAAAAGATATTTGAGATGAGAATGGATTGTGATATGGAAGATATAAATCGTCAACTCCGTTTGTCAGAAAAGAAAAGTTCGCTTATTGTTAAAGAGATAAAAGAAAAACTTTTAAAAAATCTTCACCTTCAAGAACTAAAAATTGTTATAAAAATTTTACAATGAAGCAAAAAAGTAACACTGAACTTCTTTTGGAGGTAAAAAAAGAAGTTGTTTCTTTTACAAACTCACCTCTTTATAAAGAAAGAGTGGAGAGTGGTTGTTTTCCGGTTATTGGAGAAGGAGACCATAATGCTGAAATAATGATTATTGGAGAAGCTCCAGGGGCAAATGAGGCTAAAACAGGAAGACCTTTTTGTGGAAGATCGGGCAATCTTTTAACAGAGATGCTTTTAAATATTGGAATAAAAAGAGAAACTGTTTATATAACAAACATTGTAAAAGATCGTCCGCCAAAAAACAGAGATCCGTTTCCAGAAGAGATAGAATTGTATTACCCTTTTTTAGAAAGGCAGATTAACATAATAAAACCAAAAGTTATAATCTGTTTAGGAAGATTTTCTTCACATCAGATAATGATCAAATTTAATATTGAAGAAGAAGTAAAACCGATATCTATTTTACACGGAAGTGTTTTTAAAGGAGAAGCAGACTATGGAGAGTTAAAAATAATTCCTTTAATGCATCCGGCAGTTGCGATTTATAATCGGAACAAAAAAGAGCTTTTAGAAAAAGGCTTTTTAACAGCAAAACAAAATATATGATTTTTCCAGTTTATAAGGAAAAAGGAAAGACATCTCGTGATGTTTTGAATATAATAAAAAGAAACGGTAAAGAAAAAAAGATTGGACACGGAGGAACTCTTGACCCCTTAGCAGAAGGGGTTTTAGTTGTTGGGGTTGGAAGAGAAAGCACTAAAAAACTTCACTCTGAAGAGTTTAATGAGAAAGAGTATTTAGGAGTAATTTTTCTTGGTAAAAAAAGTATTACTGACGATGAAGAAGGAGAAAAAGAGATTATAGAAGTTAAAAAAATTCCAACCAGAGAAGAAGTAGAAGATTGTTTATCTTTGTTTCAGGGAGTTTTTGAACAAAGACCGCCTTACTTTTCAGCAGTAAAAGTAAAAGGAAGAGAATCATACAAATTAGCACGAAAGCAGGTTTTTGTTGATTTAAAAAAAAGAAAAGTAGAAGTAAAAGAAATTGAAATTTTAAAATACAACTATCCTTTTCTTGAAGTAAGGATAGTGACTGGAAGAGGGTTTTATGTTCGTTCTTTAGCGCGAGATGTTGGTGAAAAATTAGGAACAGGAGGGTATTTATATAAACTTGTTCGTAGCAGGGTTGGTAACTTTAAAATTAATGATTGTGTAGATTATAGAGATCTTAAGAGCGCAAAAAGATCTGCTTGACGGTTATCAGAGAAGAGAATAACCACTCCAAGTGATTTGTTGTTGACTTCAAATAATCCGACAAAAGACTGTTTTGCTTCTGGAATGTATCCTGTTTTTCCTCCAACAAAGTAGGGAAGTGGGTAGAAGTTGTTCATATTTCTAAATTTAAGAAGCTTTCCATCGCTTCCTGATAACCAGAAGTCATTTCTTTTTGTTGTTTCCAAGATTAGAGGATGATTTTCGTTGATATAGGTTAGTAATTTTTTTAAATCGTTAGCAGTTGACTTGTTATTTGGGCTTAATCCGTGAGGGTCTTGATAATGGGTGTTTTCCATTCCAATTTCATCTGCTTTCTCATTCATTAAAAAAACGAAGTTTTCTTTTCCAAGAAAAAAAGAAAGAGATTCTGCAGCATCATTTGTTGACTGGATAAGAGTTGCACACAAGAGGTTTCTAGCACTTATTAACCCTCCTAAAAATATAGCAGGGCTGTAGCCGTAAGGAGTAGTCATTTCACTGGTTATTGTTATTTCTGAATCAAGATCTTCTATTTTTTCTAAGGCAACAACTGCAGTCATTAGTTTTGTGACGGATGCGATAGAGTATTGAGTATTAATGTTTTTGCTCTGGATAACATCTCCTTCATTAATATCAAAAATTAAGTAAGAAGGAGCAAGAACTTCTTTGTTTTTGTTTAGATTAGACAGTAGTGATTGATAAACTGAGATCTCTTGTTTTAAGATCTCTATTCTTTGTAGTTTTTCTTCTCTTTCAGATAGAGTATAAGCTTGTCCTTCAGAGAAGTTGAAAGCAAATAAGCAGAAGATGGTTATTGATATAATTATTTTTGTTTTTTTCATATTAAATATCTTATTTTTAAAAGTATATATCATTTTTTAAATTTTAAATAGTTTTTGCATTTTTTGATCTTTTTTGTTAGAATCAAAGTTGCTTAAAAATAATTAATAAAACATTTAAACTATGTTGGAAAAAATAACAGAAAGTGAGTTGTTGCAAAAAGAATATTTTGGAAATATCATTGCCGACTATATATCATTTGTAGTTTTGTTTTTTGTTCTTCTTGTCACTTTTTTTCTTTTAAAGCAGTTTATATTAAAAAAAATTGAAGACAAAGTGAAAGGACAAAAAATGATATTTTTTCTGATAGACTCTTTTGATAAAGTTAGTATTTATTTTTACTCTTTTGTCTCTCTTTATATATCGTCTTTTAGTTTAAATATCCCAGAGTTTTTATCTGATGGGCTTTACTTCATTTTTCTTGGGTGGACTTTTTATTATCTAGTTGGTATTTTCGGGTCAAAGTTTATAGATCTTTCTTTTGATATTTATATTCAGAAGAAAAAGAAGAAGAAAGATGATCCGATGATAAGAATAATTAAAAGAACTGCAAAAGCGACTCTGTGGTTAATAGCCGTTCTTGTTGTTATTTCTTCAATGGGAATAAATATCACTGCTCTTGTTGCTGGAATGGGAGTTGGAGGTATTGCTATTGCTTTTGCTTTGCAACAGATATTAGGAGATCTTTTTAGTTCTTTTTCTATTTACTTTGACAAACCATTTACTGAAGGGGATTATGTTGTGGTTGATGATAAAGGGGGTGTTGTTGAAAAAATAGGAATTAAAAGCACAAGGATTAGGGCTCTTCAGGGAGAAGAAATGGTTTTTTCAAACAAGGAGTTAACTTCAAAAAGAGTTCATAATTTTGGAACAATGAAAGAAAGGAGGGGTGATTTAAAGTTAGGAATAGTTTATGACACTCCTGCTAAAAAAATGGAAAAGATTCCGAAGATAATTGAGAAAGTATTAAAAAAAGAGAAAGAGCTTGCTACTTTTGATAGAGCTCATTTTAGTAGTTTTGGTGATTTTTCTCTTAATTATGAAGTTGTTTATTTTGTAAACTCAGCTGATTACTCTGTTTATATGGATGTAAAGCAAAGAATTTTGTTAAATATTAAAAAAGAGTTTGAAAAAGAAGAAATTCACTTTGCTTATCCAACAAGTAAAATCTACCTCTCTAAACAATAACTATAATGATTGAGTTCTTTCAAGGTTTTAAGAATTTAATTGAATTTACTCCTCAAGTAGAATTAGCAGTATTGTTATTTTTTGTTTCCATTCTCGGAATATTGTTCAGGGCTTTAAAACAACCACTTGTTCTTGCTTATCTTGTGGCAGGAATTTTAATTAGTGCTTTTGGAATATTTAACATTGAAGATGGAAAAGCGGTTGAAGTCTTCTCTAGCATGGGAATAATGTTCCTTCTTTTCTTGGTAGGAATGGAGATGGATTACCGGTCTATTAAAAAAATAGGAAAGTTATCTCTGATTATTGGAACCGGTCAGGTGATTTTTACAACTGTTGGAGCGTTTTTAATAGGATATTTTATCTTTGGTTTTGACTTCTTGTCATCAATATATATTGGGATAGCGTTGGCTTTTTCTAGCACAGTTATAATTATAAAAATACTTTCTGATAAGGGCAGTTTGAGCACTTTGCACGGACGAGCAGCGATTGGTCTTCTTCTGGTTCAAGATATAATTGTTATTTTTATTCTCATTGCTTTAAATACCGTAGAAGCAGGAGGAGTGATAAACGCTTTCTACTTTATTAAAACAATGCTACTTGCGGTCTTTTTCTTTGGAGGAATGCTTTTTCTTGGAAGAAGTGTTTTTCCTTATATTTTTCATAAAATTGCTCGTTCACAAGAACTTTTATTCTTAACAAGTTTAGCATGGCTTTTTGTTTTTGCGGCAGTGATAGAACAGTTTGGATTTTCGTTAGAAATCGCAGGATTTTTAGGAGGAATAGCGCTTGCCAACTCTTCAGAGAAATATCACATTGCAAGCAAGGTTAGACCTTTGCGAGATTTTTTCATCGTGATATTTTTTGTTTATATGGGATCTTTAATGACGATTTCTCATTTTGACGAGATAATGATTCCGATGATTGTTTTTTCTGTTTTTGTTCTTGTTGGAAATCCTTTAATTGTTATGATGTTGATGGGGTTGATGCGTTACAAGAAAAGAACAGGATTTTTGACAGGAGTTACTGTTGCTCAGATATCAGAGTTTAGTTTAATTTTTGTTGCGCTAGGCCTTTCTCTGGGTCACATTCCTGAAGAAGTGTTTGCTCTTGTTGTTTCGGTTGGAGTTTTAACAATAGGAGTTTCAACTTATAGCATTGTCTATTCTGAAAAAATATTTCCCTACCTTTCTCCGTTTTTATCTTTTTTTGAAAGAAAAAAAACATATGAGGAAGAAGGGGACTTTGGAATATCAAAAGAAGTTGTTCTTGTTGGAGCGCAAAGGATAGGGAAGAGGATAATAAATTATATTCATAAAGATAATTTACTAGTTATTGATTTTGATCCTTCAACAATTGATTACTTGAAAAAAAAGGATTTTAATCATATTTTTGGAGACATAAAAGATCCTCACTTGTTTGAAGAGGTTAATCTTGAAAAAACAAAACTGGTTATTTCCACTAGTCCACAAGTTGAGGATAATCTTTTTCTTGTTAAAAAAATAAAAGAAATTAATAATAAAATTAAAGTTGTTGTTCGTTCTCAAAACAAGGAAGATGCGCTTCTTCTTTATGAAACTGGAGCTGATTATGTTTTTCTTCCTCACTTTTTATCAGGGGAGTACTTGGGAAAAATTATTGACAAAGAGTTGAAATTAAAAGATCTTGGAATCCAAAAAAAGAAAGATATTAAACTTTTAAAAAAAATATGTTAAAAGATAAAAACTTTAAAAAATACTTTTTATACTCCTTTCTTGTTTTTTTATACTCCTTTCTTTTGGGAATTAATTTTACACTTTTTTTCCCAGAGATGGCAGAAAATGCACTTCAACAACTAATTGAATCTTTTGGTGGTTTAGGAGAGATGGGCGTTGTTTATCTTGGTGTTTTCATCTTTTTAAACAACACTTTGAAGATATTTTTATTTATATATTTAGGGATTTTACTTGCTATTCCAACCTTGTTTTTCTTGGTAATTAATGGTTGGACGCTAGGGTGGGTGATAGCGGTTAGTGGCTTTGATTCATTTTTGTTTATTATTCCCCACGGGATCTTTGAGTTTACCGCACTTTTTATTGGAACTTCGTTAGGATTAAAGTTGGGCGTTTTGTCTTATAAAAAAATAAAAACGAAAGAAGTTACTGAAAAACAAATAAAAGAATCCTTGAAAGACTCTTTTAAAGTTTTTACTTCAGTAATTGTTCCGCTTCTTGCCGTTGCTTCAATAATAGAAGTGCTTGTTATTCTTATTTAAAAATTTCTCCAATAAGGTCTATGTTGCTTCTGATAAAGTCTTCGGATGTTTTTTCTTTTTCTCCTTCTCTTTGAAGTTTTTTAATTAAAAGAAAGTTTTCTCCTGTTTGAACAGCAACGGAGTGATTTGTTCCTAAGTATGTTTTTCCAGGATCTCCAAAAGGCCCTACTTCAGTTTGTTGTTGAACTTCTGCTTCCAGTATCTTTATATTTTTTCCGTTTAAAGTAGTGTAAGTTGATGGCCAAGGATTAAGAGCTCTTACTCTTCTTTCTATCAACTCTGCTGATTCGTTCCAGTTTATTCTTCCATCCTCTTTTTTTAAAAGATTAGTATATGTTGCTTTTTTTTCATCTTGTTCTTCTAGAGTAATCTTCCCTTGAAAAAGATCCTCTATTTTTTCTGCAAGAATTACTGCTCCTAAAAGAGCAAGTTCTTTTTCTGCTCTTTTGTAAGTTGCCTTGTTGCTGAAAAAGAAACTTTTTTGAACTACTACTGGTCCTTGATCAACTTTTTCACTCATCTTAATAATAGTTACCCCACTTTCTTCTTTTCCATCTATTATTGCTGTTTGTATCGGAGTTGCTCCTCGGTATTCAGGAAGAAGAGAAGGATGAATATTTATAAAAAGCGATTTCCTGAGAGTTTCTTTTGAAATTATCACCTTAAAGCCAGCGACAATAACCATATCTGGCTTCTCGCTTTCAATAACTTGATCAAACTGAGAACTGTTATCGGCTTCTTTTATTTTTATTCCAAGTTCTTCCGCTGTTTTTTTTATTGAAAGAGGCTTTACTACTTGCCCTCTACCATTTTTTTTATCAGGAGCAGTAATTAAAGCAGAAAAAGAGACTCCATTCTCTATCATCTTCTTTAAAGCGATCTCCCCAAAAACAGAACTACTAGCAAAAAATATTTTCATAAAATAATAATTAATAACTTATAACCAGTTAGAATTGTCAAATTGAAAATTGAAAATTTTTTATTCTTCCTCTCTCCACTCCATTTCTTCTTCTTTTCCTGCGAATTCTAGCCAGTCTCCGGTTTTGCTTATTACAAACCATTTTTCTTTTGTTTTAGACCAGATCATCGGATCGTTGCGGAAGTATGGTTTCATTTTTTTTTCTTTTGGTTTTAGTTTTTTTATCTCAGGCCACTTTTTAAGAACAGTTTCTATCGCATAATCTAATTTTCTTGATTTAGCCCAGTCAGCAACTACATCAACTGCTTTTTTTGCTCTTTCTACTGAGCCAGCGAGGTAAAGAAGTTCTTTTGCTGGTTTTGTATATCTTGAGTATATTATCGTTCTTTTTTTTGCATTTTCTTTCAACTGATTAAGATTGACCCCTTTTGTTTTAAAGTAGTGAGTAACTATCTGACGAACAGCGGTTTCTTTTCTTAGCTCTTCTAAATGTTTTATTTTTCCTTTTTTTAGATACTCTTCAATCTTCTCGGCGATACTTTTCCCTATTTTTGGAATAGCAGTAATTCCTTTAAATCCTTTTTCTTTATATATTTCAGAAAGATCATTTTCTAATTCTTGAAGCGAGAAAGCAGCTTTTCGATAAGCTGACGGTTTGTAGCTAATCCCTTTTATCTCTAAAAGGTCAGCAATCTCTTTTAACAGTTCACTAATTTCTTTATTAATCATTTCATAAATATTAACACAAAAAACCATCCAAAACAACGCTTCCATCGCTTCCGAGGAAGCGCGCGAAACAACACGAAAACGCTTTCAAGGAAAGCGCGCGAAACAACGCAAAACTGAAACGCGAAACAACGCGAAACTGGATTCCCGCTTTCGCGGGAATAATAACCCCATGTGTCCAACCCGGGGTTGGACACATGGGGGAGAGTAAAAATGGCACAGGTCCGACCTGTGCCATTCCCACCCTATTTGTCATTCCCAGCTTGACTGGGAATCCAGTAATCAGCGTTCATCAGCGTCTATATTAGCGAAAATCAGCGTTTTTCAAAATTAAAAAATTGAAAATTCATTGAAAATTGCCAAATTGAAAATTGAAAATTCTAACCACATGTCACTTGCCAATTATTGTTATTTTTTGTTTGTGTTGTTATAATGATTTTATGAATAGAGCTTTTATTGCGATAACTCTTCCGCGGGAAGTTAGGGAGAGGTTAAAAGAAAAACAAGAAGAGATAAAGATGTTGCTGGAAGGCGATTCAGTGAAGTGGGTTGAAGAAGAAAACCTCCACATCACTCTTTTGTTTTTGGGTGTAGTTAAAAACAAAGAAAAGTTAATTGAAAAATTAAAAAAAGTTGATCAAAGTTCTTTTTCAGTTGAAATAGAAGAAGTGTGCTACTTTCCTGAAGATAAAAGAGAAGCAAAAATGATATGGGCAAATGTCAATGATAAAGAGATAAAAAATCTTCTGGAAAAGATTGATGATTCTTTAGAAATTACTCCTCACATTACTTTAGGAAGAATCAGAAGATGGGAGTGGCAGAAGATGTCACTGGAGGCTGTTCCTGATATTGAAGATTATTTAGGAGTTAGTTTTAAAGTTGAGTCGTTTTCGCTTATTGAGAGTAAAACAAGAAGAAAGGGGCCTGATTATGATATAATTGAAGAGTTTAAATTAAAATAAAGATGGAAAAAAATAAAAAGAAGAGTGTTTATTTAGTTGGAATTGGAGGAATAGGAGTTTCTTCTCTGGCTCGCTATTTTCATAGCGAAGGATTTAAGGTTTCGGGATCAGATGCTTCTTCACCCCCTGATGACTTCAAAGAGAAGGGGATTAAGGTCTTTACTGGACATTCTAAAGAAAACTTACCAAAAGATGCCGATCTTTTAATTTATAGTCATGCTGTTTCTTTTGAAAATCCAGAAATAAAAGAAGCCGAAAGAAGGAAAATAGAGATTCAAAGTTATTCAGAAGCGTTGGGAGAGTTAACAAAAAAACATTATACTATTGCTGTTGCAGGAACACATGGGAAAAGCACTACCACAGCGATGATTTCTAAAGTTATGATTGAAGCGGGGCTTGATCCAACGGTTATTATCGGAACAAAACTGAAAGAGTTTGATAATACAAACTTCAGAAAAGGAAAATCAAAATATTTAATTATTGAAGCTGACGAATCAAGTGCTGGCTTTTTAAATTATTATCCGAAGATAGCTTTAATAAATAATATTGAAGAAGATCATCTTGATTTTTTCAATGGAATTAATGATATTTTGGATACTTTCAAAAAGTATATAACTGAAAATGTTAAAAATGAGACGCTCGTTATAAACAGTGACGACAAGAATATAGCAAAAATTAAAAAATATTTTGCAGGAGAGTTATTGGAGTATTCTATAAAAGATAACGAGAATGAAAAAATAAAACTTTCTGTTCCGGGAGAGCACAACATTTATAACGCTTTGTCAGTTTTGTGTGTTTCAAGAAAGCTTGGGATTAAAAAAGAAGTAGCCCTGAAAGCTCTTTATAACTTTAAAGGAACATGGAGAAGGTTTGACGAGGAAGAAGTAACCCTAAATGATGGCAAGAAAATAAAAGTTATTAATGACTATGCTCATCATCCAACTGAAGTTAGCGTTACAATTAAAGCAGTTAAAGAGAAGTATCCTGATAAAAAGATTACTGCTGTCTTTCAACCGCATCAGTATAAAAGAACCTACCATCTTTTTTCTCAATTTAGAGAAGTTTTTTCATCTTCATTAGGAGTTGTTGATAGTTTTTTTATTACTGACATTTACAGTGTAAAGGGGAGAGAGTCAGAAGAAATTATAAAAAAAGTTAACTCAGAAATGTTGTGCGATGGGGTAGATGCAGTTTCTTATTCAGGAAGTTTGAAGGAAACTGGAGAGTTGTTGAAAAAAAACTTGCAAGAAGATGATGTTTTGATTATAATGGGAGCAGGGGATATATATTGCAACTTAATTAATAATATTAACAGTTAAAAATATGGATTGGTCATTAGTTATAACACTAGTTTCAATTTTATTTGTAACATTTTTAGTTCTTTATTTTTTCAGCAAGAAAAATGGTGTTGTTGAAGAAGAAAAGATAAAAGAAGCAGAAGTTGAAGAAAAGGAAGAGAACTAATAGTGCTAACAAAAAAAAGACTGCGGTAAGCTAAATGTTATTTAGTCTTGTTTTGTGCTCTAAAAAGAGGGAACCGTTCCCTTTCTTTTTTTTGAAGATGGTTCTTTACTACTACTGATCAACATAGTTTGAAATAATTGTTTTTTGTGTTAGAATTAGTAAAATATAAATAAATTTAAATATGAATGTAAAAATTGAAAAAAAATCAGAAACTCAAAGAGAAATAGAAGTAACAATACCTCTTGAAGATATGAAGAAGTATCTTGAAGAAGTAGCGGAAGAAATGAAGAAAGAAGTTAATGTGAAAGGGTTTCGCCCAGGAAAAGCTTCTTTTAGCGCTATAGAAAATACAGTAGGAAAAGAAAAACTATACGAAGAAGCTGCAAAAAAAGCGGTTCAAGCCACTTATCCAAAAGTAATTCAAGAAAACGACCTTTTCGCAATATCAAGTCCAGAAGTTAATCTTATAAAGTGTGTTCCTGGAAATGAGGTTATTTACAAAGCTCTTGTTTATGTTATGCCTGAAGTAACCCTTCCTGACTATAAAAAAATAGGGGAGAGTGTTGTTAAAAAAGAAGGCAAAGAAATTGTTGTTACAGAACAAGAGATAGACGCTTCCCTACAAAAAATAAGAGAAACAAAAGCAGAGACAAAGAAAGTTGAGCGAGAAGCCAAGAAAGGGGATGTTGTTGTGATTAATTTTAAAGGATTAATTGGAGACGAAGAAGATAAAAAAATTGAAGAAGAAAACTTTAAATTCACAATAGGAGAAAAAGAAATGGATGTTTTAGAAGGATTTGAAGAAAATGTAGTAGGAATGAAAGCAGGAGAAGAAAAAGATTTTTCAATAGAAGTGAAGGGAGGAGAAAAAGACAGGAAAGAGCTTTCTGGAAAGAAGATTGATTTTAATGTTAAAATGGTGACAGTTATGGAGAAAGAACTCCCCAAGATAGACGATGAGTTAGCAAAAACACTTCCAAATATAAAAGACTTGTCTGATCTTAAAGAAAAAATAAAAGAGGGGATAGAGAAAGAAAAACAAACTAATGAAAATGAAAAATTAAAAATGAAGGTCCTAGAAGAGTTAAGAAAAAACACTAAGGAATTTGAAATTCCTGAGATTTTAGTTGAAAGAGAGCTTGACAATATGATTAAAAATCTTGAAAATCAGATAAATCAGAACGGCTCTTCTTTAGAAGATTATTTAAAGCAAATAAACAAAACAGAAGATGATTTAAAAAAGGAGTGGAGAAAAAAAGCGGAAGAAAATATATCTTATGCTTTAATTCTTCATTATATTAGTAAAGAAGAAGGAGTTGAGGCAACAGATGAAGAGATAGAAGAGGAAGTTGAAAAATACTTTAAAGCAGTTGGAAGAGAGAAGGAGAAAGAAAGTGATGAAAATCTTGGAAGACTAAGAGCTTACATTAGTGATACAATAAAAAACAGGAAAGTTTTTAACGCTTTATCTTTAAAGGTCTAAACAAAAGTTATATTTAAAAAATATGAAAAAAATCTTAATTATTGAAGATGAAAAGATGCTTACTGACATCTATGAAGAAAGATTTAAGCGAGAAGGTTTTGAGGTTTATTCTGCGGTTAGTGCAGAAGAAGGTCTTGAAAAAACGATAGAGATAAAACCAGATCTAATTATTCTTGATATACTTCTTCCAAGAGGAAATGGAACCGATTTTCTTGAGAAAATGAAAAAGATTGACGATTTGAAAGATATAAAAGTGATTGCTTATTCTAACTATGATGATAACGAAACAAGAGAAAAAGCAATACGACTTGGAGCGAAAGAATATCTTATTAAAACAAACTATACTCCGAAAGAGATTCTTGATTTAATCAATAAGTATATTAAAGAATAATATAAAAAAAATGAAAAGAACTTTTATAAAAGAGACTCCTCTTTGCGTTGGAAAAAAAATTAAAATAAGTGGATTTGTAAACAGTGTTAGACTACATGGCAAGATAATTTTTTTTGATATTCGTGATTTTTCTGGTATTTTGCAAACAGTAATAATTAGTAGTAATTCTTTTTATGAAGAAGCAAAAAAAATAAGAACAGAGTGGGTGTTAGAAGTTGTTGGAGAGGTTAAGGAGCGTCCAGAAAAAATGAAAAATAATGATATTGAAACGGGATCGGTAGAGATGGAGATTGAAGAGATTAAAATTTTATCAGAAGCAGAGACACCTCCTTTTGCAATTGAAACTAACGGATATGAAATTAGCGAAGAGGTTAGAATGAAACATCGTTATCTTGACATTAGAAGAGAGAGAGTCAAGAAAAATCTTTCTACTAGACACAATATAATGTTGTATTGCAGGAACTTCTTAGACGAAAGAGGATTTCTTGAAGTTGAAACTCCGATACTAACAAAATCAACACCAGAGGGTGCTCGTGATTTTTTGGTTCCTTCTCGTCTTCAAGTAGGAAGTTTTTATGCTCTTCCTCAAAGTCCACAACAGTATAAACAGTTGCTAATGGTTGGTGGAATTGAAAGATATTTTCAATTTGCAAGATGTTTCCGTGACGAAGATTTTAGAGCTGATAGACAAGCAGAGTTTACCCAGTTAGACATAGAACTTTCTTTTATTGATAAAGAGTACATAATGAATCTTGTAGAAGAAATGACGATTGAAATTGTTAATAAATTTTTCCCTGAGAAGAAGATTCAACAAACTCCGTTTCCAAGAATTCCCTATAATGAAGCAATGGAAAAGTGGGGAGTTGATAGGCCAGACATAAGAAAGAATAAAGAAGATGAGGATGAGCTTGCTTTTGCTTTTGTGGTTGATTTTCCAATGTTTGAAAAAAATAAAGAAGGGAAGTGGAATGCTGTTCATCATCCCTTCACAAAACCAGACGAAGATGATCTTGAAAAAATAAAAAACAATCCTGAAAAAATAAAAGGACTTCAATATGATCTAGTTCTTAACGGATCAGAAGTTGCAGGAGGAAGCATAAGGTCTAATCAAAAAGAAGTATTAGAAGCAGTTTTCACAGTTCTTGGTCACAAAAAAGAAGAAGTTGAAAAAATGTTTGGCCACCTCTTAGAAGCATTTTCTTTTGGTGCTCCTCCTCATGGTGGAATTGCTTTTGGTTTTGAAAGGTTTTTATCAATACTCTTAAATGAAAAGAACATAAGAGAAGTTATTGCTTTCCCAAAAACAGGAGATGCCAGAGATCTTGTTATGGGCGCTCCTGCTTCTGATATAACAGAAAAACAACTTAATGACCTCCATATTAAGAGACTTGAAAATGAAAAGAAAAAAACAAAATAAGAGAATAATAATAACTGGAGGGGTTGTTGTATTTTTTTTCATTTCACTACTTTTATTTTATTTTTTATTTAAAAATGATGAAGAGTTGGTGGAAAAAGAGTCGGAAGTTGTAATAAAAACAAATGTTCCTGAAAAAGAAGAGGAGAAAGAAGAAGAGCCTTTAATTGACGCAGAAGCTGTTTTATCTGTTTATTATAATGATGGAAATAAAAAAGTGCTATATAGTAAAAACGAAGATGAAGTTTTACCAATTGCTAGTATCAGTAAGTTAATGACAGCACTGATTGTTTTTGAAAATTATAACTTAGATGAAGAAGTTGATGTTTTAGGGGTTAGTAGTTTTAAAGGCTGGAGAGAGACAAAAATTAAAAGTGTTGTTTCACAGATGATAGTGGAATCAAACAATGTTTCTGCTTTTGTTCTTGCAATAATAAGTGATCGGTTTTTAAAAAAAGATGAAGAAAAAATTGACTCGTTCCAACTTTTTGTAAAAGAAATGAACAAAAAGGCAGAGAAAATAGGTCTTGAAAATACATTTTTTATAAATCCGAGTGGTCTTGATGATGGTAGCAATTACAACAAATCAACAGCTACTGAATTAGCTGAATTATCAAATTATATTTTAGAAAACCAAAAGGAAATTTTTGATATATCTAAAATTCCCACCTATTATACATACTCTCCGGATGGAACAATTTACTACAAGTCATTTAATACCAATTTTTTAGTCTATAATTCAGAAGAAAATTGGCAAGAAGAGATGATCGGAGGAAAGACTGGTACAACAAATATGGCTGGTCAGTGTCTATTGATTGTTTTTAAAAAACCAGAAGGAGAAGGATATATAATAAATGTAATTTTAGGATCTCAGGATCGGTTTGAAGATATGAATAAGCTAATTAATTATGCCCGAAGTAACAGTTAATATTATTAAGGTTTTCACAGCAGGAATTTTTTCTTTCTTTATTGCTTTTTTTGTTAGTTTTCCTTTGAACAACTTTTTATATAAAAAAAAGTTATGGAAAAATAAAGCAAAAGAAAAAGCAATAGATGGTGGTAATTTAAAAAATTTTAGAAAGTTTCATCTTGAAAAAGAGACGGGAACGCCAAGGTTTGGTGGGGTTCTTGTTTGGGGATCGGTAACAATTATTACTTTTCTTTTTTTCGGATTATCTTTGTTTTTTGACAATTACTGGATTCAAAAAATAAACTTTTTAAGTCGTGAACAAACTTGGCTTCCTTTATTTGCACTAATATCTGCTTCTCTTGTTGGGGCTGTTGATGATCTGATGCAAACAACAAGTTTTCTTAAGATAAAAAATCTAAAAGAAGGGTTGAGTTTAAGATATAGACTATTACTGGTTTCTTTTATCGGGATGATTGGAGCACTTTGGTTTTATTTTCAATTAGGAAGAGACTCAGTATATGTTCCTTTATTTGGCGATTTTTATATAGGATTCTTGTTTATACCATTTTTTATAATTGTTACTCTTGCAACATATAGTGGGGGAGTAATTGATGGTCTTGATGGACTAGCAGGAGGAGTTTTTGCTTCTATTTTTGGAGCTTATGCAACAATTGCGCTTTTTCAAGGACAGATAGACCTTGCTACTTTTTGTTTGGCAGTAATCGGAGGATTGTTTGCATTTTTATGGTTTAATATTCCTCCAGCAAGATTTTATATGGGAGAAACTGGAGTTATCGGTTTAACAGTTTCCTTGACAGTGATCGCTTTTCTAACCAACGCAGTAATTGTTCTTCCTATTATTGCAATTTTGCTTGTTGCAACATCAGGGTCAGTAATTATTCAACTTCTTTCTAAAAAAATTCGTGGAAAACAAGTTTTTCTTTCTGCTCCAATCCATCATCACTTTGAAGCAAAAGGATGGCCACACTACAAAGTTACAATGCGTTACTGGATAATTGGAGTTATTTTTGCAATTATTGGTGTTGCAATACACTTATTAGGATGAATATTTCAGAACTTAAAAATAAAAAAATCTTGATTCTTGGACTGGGGGAGGAGGGGATTGACAACCTTCGCTTTGTTCAAGAAAAAATAAAATATAAAGAGTTGGGCGTTGCGGACATAACGCCCTTTGATGATTTAAAAGGAGAAGTTAAAGATAAGTTGAGGAAAGATGTTAATCTTTATTTTGGAGAAAATTATCTTTCTTCGGTGGAAAATTATGATGTTGTAATTAAATCGCCAGGAGTTCCTTTTCATAAAATTAAATACAGAGAAGATCAGATAATAACCTCGCAAAGCGATATTTTTATTAAGAATTGTAAAGGAAGAATTGTTGGAGTTACTGGAACAAAAGGAAAGAGCACTACCTCTTTGATGCTTCATCATATTTTAAAAAAGAAAAGATTTTCTTCTTTTTTAATTGGCAATATTGGAGTTCCTGCTCTTGGTTATTTAGGGAAAGAAAAAGAAGAAGATATTTTTATTTATGAACTTTCTAGCTTCCAACTGCAAACCATAACAAAAAGTCCTCATATCGCAGTTGTTTTAAACTTGTTTAAAGATCACTTAGATAAACATAAAGATTTTGAAGAGTATTTTCTTTCAAAAAAGAAGATTGTTGATTTCCAAGGTAGCGATGATTTTGTTATCTATAATCAAAATAATATTTTTTCAAAAAAAATAGGAGAGTCGTCACTTGCTAAAAAAATTACTTTTTCAGAAAAAGAAAAAATAAAAGGAGTAGCAACTCCACTAGACCCTGTCCTTGAAGTTGTTTCTATTTTGGGGGTAGAAAAAAAAGAAGGACAACAACTTCTTTCAGACTTTAAAGGACTTCCACACAGAATGGAGTATGTTGCCACAGTAGATGAAGTTGTTTTTTATAACGACTCTGC
>JAIPIL010000005.1 GCA_021734685.1 Minisyncoccota bacterium
TCCTCCTTTCTAATACATAACTATACAACAAAAGTAGCAAAAATCAAGTTAAAAAAATCCCCGAGGTCTCACCTTGGGGATTTTATTTGCTTTCAATTATTTTTTTAATATCTGCTTCAGTATATTTTTTTCCTTTTATCATTTTGTACTGATGGTAATCTTTAGTCATCTGTGATCTGTGTACTTCTTGAAATATCTCTTCCATCTTGTCTTGTAATCCGTGTTCAATAATGGTTCCGTAAACCGCATAAAGAATATCTGACAACTCTTTTGCAATATTTTCTATGTCCCCACTTTCAGCTCCGGCAAGATACTCTTCAACCTCTTCCTTCATCAAACGGTGTCGCAAAGCAACACGATCCTCTGGAATCAGCGAAGGCTTATCCGAAATAAGAGCTTTAAACTTAATATGAAATTTTTTTACCAAGTTTAGTTGTTCCTTCATAGACAGTTTTGTTTTATTTTTTCCAAAACGCGATATGTTCTCTTGTTGATTGCTTCTTTATACATTCTTTTTTATCAATATTAAAATACAAGAACCATAAATTTTGAGACTTGTGGTCAATCTTATCTACTTCTTCTAAAAAAATATTCTTTAACAAGTCGGAACCGTAAAAATCAACAGCCCATTTTAAGTCATCTAGATCTCCTTTTTCAAAAATCCTTCTCGCAATAAAGTTTTTGTGATCATTTGGGTCAATTTCTTCCAAGTCCACATCCCAAAACAACGATTGTTTCTTAAGTGTTTCCATAATTTAATTTTATCACAAACAAAACATAATAAAAAGTTTTAACAAACAAAAAAACCCCATGTACACATCCGGATGTGTACATGGGGGAAGTTTTGTTTCTCTCTTTTTACTTTTTTGTTGTTTTGTGTATTTTTCTTAGTAGGGTTGCGAATATCCAGAGGGAGATAATTACTATTGTTATGTATATTATCCACTCAAGGGCTTTAACGAAAACCATTATGGAGTTTCCGATAATAGAAGTTATTGATCTTCCGATTGATTGGAAAGAGTTGTGTAGATTTTCGCGGAAATCTTGACCAAGGTCTTCTGGCCATATCTTTGGACTTACTTTTTCTCTTACGGTAACTCTAATTGTTGAATACTCGCTCTGGTGTCTACTTTCTTGTAAAGAGCTTACTAAGTAATTTTCTTGCCTTCTAAGCTCTACCTCTTGATTAACTATCTGAACCATTGCTTCAATTGTTTCTCTTTCAATTGGCATTGTTTTTACTTCTTCCAACATATCAGAGTACATTTCAATTGCTTTCTGTATAGTATCAAGGTCTGTTTCTCTTCTTTCAATATCAATTCGGTAATCTCTTACACTAAATCCTTCAACTTCAGTTTGATTTTTTAATTCTTCAAAAAATTCGTGAAAATCATCCAGAGGAACACGAAGCTTCATATCTATTCTGACAAGTGAAATTGATTCTGATAAACTGCTTTCTTCAACATAGCCGTCGTAATTTTCAGTTATCTGTTTTATTCTTTTTTCTTCTTCTCGTGCATCATCAGCGTCAACAGCAACACTTGAATCTACTACTCTAATTCCTGAAGGAGAAGAAGAGGGTGCACCTTCTATTGTTTTTGAAGATCCTCTTGAGTTATAGTCATCTTCTAAAGCAACTCCTTCACTTACTTCGTAATGATTATATGAATCCTTGCTCATCACTCCCCCTAAACTACGAACATTATACAAAACTATCCATGCAAAAGAAGTTAAAACAACGACAACTATTAACAGAAGTAGCACTGAAGTTTTTTTGTGATCTCTTGCCCAACTTAACGCTCGGTATTGAAATCCTTTTTTTTCACTCATCTTTATATTTATATTATTTTAATAATAGTGTTGTTATATCTACTTTTTATCTTCTATCAGATCTATCAGATAATCTAAATTTTTTCTTGGGGTTTCTTCGAAGTAGTAAACCCTTGGTAGTCTCGAGAGACGAACTCTTGATCCGTCGTCCTTTAAAACATGAACTAACTCTCTAACCAAAAGACCATCAATAGAGGTGATTACTATTCCTTTCTCAATATAATTTTCTATATCTTCTATCTTTACTATGTTTCTACTTGTAATCTGTTTAAAATCATTAATTACTTCTTCCGTTTCAAGATCAGTGTAAAAAACTATCTCACTCATCTCTTCTTCAGAAATAACCATCTCTTCTTTGTATATAAAGTCGTACCCTCCTCCTACAACTTCTGATAATAGTGACAACTCTTCTTCTCTTAAAGGCCTTCCAAGAACAGCAACATCAACTACTCCTCTCTCCATCAGATCTAATCCTTCCAGAGTTGAATCTGTTTCAAAAACTTCTATGTTATTATTTTCTTTCAAGTCTTGAAAAAGGTAGTAAAAAGTTGGAGAAACTGCTACTTTTATTTTCCCAATAACAAGCTCACTGCTCTCTTTTATAAACTCATCCTTTGTTTCTTCGTTTTCTTTTGAAAGAACAAGAAAGGCAATGATGAAAAGAAAAATAAGTGTTATGGAAAAAATAATAACTGTTTTTTTGTTTTTCATAAATATTTATGTTACTTGTAATCCTGAGTCGGTTTCTTTTTCTGGCGAAATTAAAACTATGCCGTTTTCACTTCCAACCGCCAAAACCATCCCTCTGCTCTCAAAACCCATAATACTCCTTGGCTCTAAATTAGCAACCAAAATAATGTTTTTATCAATTAAATCTTCAGGATTATAAGATCTCGCAATTCCACTTAAAACTTGTCTCTCCTCTTCTTCTCCGATATCAATCATCAACTTGAGTAGTTTGTCCGATTTTTCAACCTTTTCAGCTTGAACTACTCTCCCAACTCTTAAATCAACTTTTTTAAAATCATCAAAATTAATCATTTTCAAAATTTAAGTTATTAATCTTCTTCTTCTTCCGTTTCCGAAAATATTACTGGAACTTCTAATACATCATCATTCTCAGGAAGTCCAGATGGATTTGATTTGTGTAGGGAGAGCACTCCCTCTTCTCCGACCATCTCTTCGCTTACGGAAAAAGTAATGACCGACTCAAAAGGAACAAAGTCAGAAGTCATCCAATCGTCTTCTGCGGTTGCAATACCTTGCGCGATAACTTCTCCATCCCAAGTTAGAGTAACTGGAAACTCCGCCTCAAAAAACCACTCTCCCCTTGCTTCTCCTGTAATAGTTAACGGACTCTCAATTTTTTTATCTGGCTGAACAGAGTGAAGCTGAATCAAGTCTGTTTTTTCAACTTCGTTTCCGATATCTTCAACAAATTTCTCTCCTTCATGAATACACTGTCTTGGATAAGACTCCATAACCGGATTACCGGCCTCAACGCACTCTTCAAAACTATCAACCTCCACTTTCTCCTCTTCTTTCTCAAAACTATAAAACAACAAAAAGGAAAACCCGATCAGAAAAAGAACAACAATAAGCGAAAATATAATTTTATTCATAATATATAAATATTTATAATATTACTCTTTTGGTCTTAGTAATGGGAAGAGAACTACATCTCTTAGGTTTTTTTGTTTTGTTAGGAGTGCTAGTATTCTTTCTACTCCCATCCCCCATCCTGATACTGGTGGCACTCCGTACTCCATCGCTTCAAGATAGTCATCATCTTTGTCCATCGCTTCTTCGTCTCCCATTTTTTTTGCTTCAACTTGTTTTAAAAATCTTTCTCTCTGATCAACTGGGTCAATCAACTCGCTATACGCATTAACAATCTCCCAGCCGTTTATAATCAACTGGAATCGATCAGTTATCATCTCGTTTTTATCATTTTTTCTTGCAAGAGGAGAAAGATCTATCGGATGATTTATTAAAAAAACTGGATCTACTAACTTTGGTCTTGAAACTTTCTTGTATAAACTGTCAATCAGATTACCACGACCAAGTTTCTCCATATCCTCTATCTTTATTCCTTTTTCTTTTATCGCTTCTCTTAAACTTTCAACATCTTGAAACTGGTCAATATCAATCCCGCAGTCTTCTAAAAGAAGTTCCCTGAAAGAAACTCTTCTCCAAGGTGCAGATAGATCAACTTCTATTAACTCGTCATTCTTGTTATAGGTTTCTATTTTTAAATCGCCGATCAATTTTCCGATAACCTCAGTAAACATTTTTTCAGTGAAATCCATATTATCCTCAAAGTTCCAGTATGCGCAGTAGTGTTCAATCATTGTAAACTCTTGCAAGTGACTTGGATCCATTCCTTCGTTTCTGAAAACTCTTGCCACTTCAAATATCTTATCAAAGCCACCGATAATGGCTTCTTTCAAATATATTTCAGGAGCAATCCGCAGATAAACATCAAGATCCAAAGAGTTGTAGTGAGTCTTAAACGGCTTCGCTAAGGCACCAGAGGCTGAGTTAGATAAAACTGGAGTTTCTAACTCATCAAACCCATTTTCTTTATAAAATTTTCTAAGTTCCCAGATAAAATCACTTTTAAGTTTAAATCTATCAAAAGTTTCTCTGTTTGAGATCAGATCTAAGTATCTTTTTCTGTATTTTTCTTCAGTATCACTCAATCCGTGCCATTTTTCTGGAAGAGGTCTTAGCGCTTTTGATAAAAAAGTATACTCTTTCACTAAAACAGAAATCTCACCTTTTTGGGTTTTGAATACTTCTCCTTTGGCGCCTATAAAATCACCGATACTGATTATCTTGAAGAAACTTTTCTGTTCTTCAACGCCCATCTCATCTGCTTTCAAAACTAACTGAATTTTTCCAGAAGAGTCTAAAATATGACAAAAGCCCATCTTCCCCATATTTCTTGAAAGCACAATTCTTCCAGCAACACTAACCTCGCTTCCCAAATCCAATTTTTTAGCATCTTCCAGAGAGTGTGTTCTTTCATATCTTTCAGCATAAGGATTAACACCCTTCTCTTTTATCATCTCAATCTTCCTCACCCTCTCGTTTCGCTCTTCTAGTTGTTTATTTTTTGAATTGTTATTATCCATATAATTCCAATTATAACTCAAAACAACAATGATAACAACAAGCGGAGGGGGGGTCAGACCCCCCCTCCGCAAGATTTTTTTTATTGGTTTTGTTGTTTTTGGAATACTCCCTCAAAGGTCTCTATCTTAAATCCTGAAGGAGAATTAACTTCAGCTCTTCTCCACTGAATTAGTTTTAGTTCTTTAAAAATATTTTCAAGTTCTTCTCTCGTGTAGTGTTTTACAATTCTGATTACTTTTTTTTGCTTTATCGCGTCTTCAAGGTCTTCCTTCTTTTTAATTTTTTCAGCAAGATTTTTTTCGGAAAAAACATAAACACAGTTCTTATCTTTGAGAAGATAATTAGACAATCTATATCTCTCTGAATATGAAGCGGAGACCAGAGGTTCAAAAACCCAAAAAAGTCCTCTTGGTTTAAGTATTCTAAATACTTCTTCTCCTAAAGATTCCCAAGATTCTTGATGTATATTAGTTAAAGTATATCTAGAAGTAATTAGATCAAAGCTGTTATCAGGAAAAGTTGTTCTTTTAGTTATGTCTTGAACGCTATAATCAACTTTGCTGTTTCTCTTGATGTTTGCTTCAATAATATTTTTTGCGATATCAATCCCAAAAACATCTAACTTTCTTTTCGCAAGTTTTTCGGCTATCTTTCCATCTCCAGTTCCAATGTCTAAAGCCCTTCCACTGATACTTTTAAGCAACTCTTCAGGAGGTTCTTGAGTCGGAGAAGGAATCTCCCCCGGTTTATAATTCTGCCAATACTCTGCATTTTGATCATTTAACATACTTTAATAATACCACAAAACAAAAACCCAAGAAAGAAAAAAATGACACAGGTTGCACCTGTGTCATTTTTTTTGTTTGCTGCCGGGCTAGGACTCGAACCTAGACTAATAGGACCAAAACCTACCGTCCTACCATTAGACGACCCGGCAAAGTGTTGATTTATGAGAGTATTATATCTTATTTTTGTGTTTTTCTCAAGGTTTCTGTTGTTTCTGCTACTGCTACTTCTAGGGGGAGTTGAGGGAGGGGGGAGTATTTTATTCTTTCTCCTGCTTCAAAGAATGAGTCTATTATTTTTTTTATATCATTAGTGCTTAACGGTTCAACTTGTTTTTTTATTCTTTCTACTTCTTCTTCTGTAAACTTAACAAGGAGAGAGCTTGTTAGTGATTTTGTGTCGCTTGTTTTTTGCGATATTATTTTAAGAACCATCATTTCTCTCAGATAGTATATCAGGTTGCTGTAAAAATTTTCAGGTGATGTTCCTTGGGAGAGAACTTTTTCCAGCAGATCTAACGCTTCAACTGCTTCATCTTGAAGAAGAGCGTCAATAAAATCACTAACTACTTCTCTCTCAACTATTCCTAAAAAACTTTTAACATCTTCTTTCCTTATCGCTCCGTCTTTTGGAGCAAAAGACAACACTTGCGATAATGTGCTTTCTGCATCACGCATTGATCCTCCAGCCAAGGAAGCAATCACTGACAAAACTTCTTTTTCAACTTTCCCCTTCTCTTGTTTCACTATTTTTTCCAACTTTTTTGTTATTTCTGAAACTGATATTTTTCTAAAATCAAATCTCTGACAACGAGATATTATTGTTGGTATCATCTTCTGGGGTTCAGTTGTTGCTAATATAAATATAGCATGGGAAGGAGCTTCTTCCAGTATCTTTAGAAAAGCGTTTGCTGCCCCTGATGTCAACTGGTGGGCTTCATCTAGTATGAATACTTTGTGTTTAAATTTTGATGGTGCAAAGTGAACATTGTCACGCAATTCTCTTATCTCATCAATTCCTCGGTGAGAAGCGGCGTCTATCTCAACAATATCCATCGCCCTGTTGTCTGTAATATCTTTACAAGCAGAACACTTGTTGCACGGCTCAGAACTACTTTTATCTTCACAGTTTATTGCTTTTGCTAATAAGCGAGCAATCGTTGTTTTCCCAGATCCTTTTGGACCACAAAAAAGATAGGCATGAGCTATCTTATTCGTTGCAATCGCGTTTTTCAAGATATCAGTGACATGATCTTGTCCAACTACCTCAGAAAAATTTTGAGGCCTATATTTACGATAAAGAACCATTTCAGACATTTTTATTTATTGTTTAAGGGTGTGTTTTTTAATATAATGCATCAAGTAGAAAAATAGTATCAAAACAATTAATCCACCAACGATTTGTGCTCCTTGATAATCTTTTACTTCTAATCCGATCAAGGTAATTGCCATCACTATCTTTCCTGCAAGAAGCACTCCGCATATAATTGCAATCATTGCTTTTTTATACGAAAGACGAAACAAAATTGCGGCAAGTGATGCTGTCCATGCTCCTGTAATCGGAAGCGGAATTGCAGTGAATATAAAAAGTGCAAAGTATCCATACTTCTCTATTCTTTTTTGATAATCGTTTCTTGTTCTTAAAAACAAAAAATCAAAAAAAGTTTTCATTATTCCAAATTTTGCAGAAAGCCACTTTGACACTGAGACAAAGAACCCAAAAATCAAAAAAACTGGAATTATATTTCCAATAACCGCAATCGTGTAGGCAAGATAAGGATTAATGCCTGAGAGAAGTGCAAAAGGAATAGCTCCTCGCAGTTCAAAAACAGGAGTCATTGAGATTAAAAAAGTTTGAAGTTCAGCTAACATAACAAAATCATTATAACTTAAAAAACAAGGAAGAGCAAAATTTTATAAAACTTTATTATTTAATTTTAATGTGGTAAAATCTTTCTATGATTAAACTATATAATTCACTCTCTCGGAAGAAAGAAACCTTTACTCCTATTAACGAAGAAGTGAGGCTATATACCTGTGGCCCTACTGTTTATGACTACGCTCATATTGGAAATTTAAGAACTTATCTTTTTGAAGACACTTTAAAGAGAGTTCTTCTTTATAATGGTTTAAAAGTGAAACATGTGATGAATATTACCGATGTTGGACATCTTGTTTCTGATGCTGACACTGGTGAAGACAAGATGGAAAAGAGAGCAAAAGAAAGAAATCAAACCGCTTGGGATATTTCTGAGTATTACACAAAAGTATTCAAAGAAGATCTGAAAAAATTAAATATTATAGATCCTGATATATATATAAAAGCTACTGACACAATTGAAGAACAGATTGATTTAATAAAAAAAATAGAAGAAAACGGTTTTACATATACAATAGAAGACGGAGTTTATTTTGATACTTCAAAATTAGAAAACTACGGAGAGATGGCTAACTTGAAAGAAAGAGAAGCTGGAAAAAGAGTTGATATAAAAAACAAAAAAAATCCAACAGATTTTGCACTTTGGAAGTTTTCTTCTCCAGATGAAAAAAGACAGATGAAGTGGGATTCTCCTTGGGGAGTTGGCTTTCCCGGATGGCACACAGAGTGTGTCGCAATGTCTGAAAAATGCCTTGGAATTCCTTTTGAT
Organism: Minisyncoccota bacterium; assembly: GCA_021734685.1. Classification (GTDB taxonomy): domain Bacteria; phylum Patescibacteriota; class Minisyncoccia; order Minisyncoccales; family PWPS01; genus PWHW01. Next base: position 8,402 of record JAIPIL010000005.1, read on the forward strand.
ATTCACTGCGGAGGAATAGATCATATAGAGATCCACCATCCAAACGAAATTGCACAATCAGAAGCAGCTTACGGAAAAAATCCTGCAAACTTTTGGATACACGGTGAGTTTTTAAACCTTAAAGATGGAAAGATGGCAAAATCAAAAGGAAATATAACTACCCTCTCTTCTCTTGAAGAAGAAGGGATCTCTCCTCTTGCTTACCGCTACCTTAATTTAACTGCTCACTACCGCACAAAACTAACTTTCTCTAAAGATGCTGTTTCAAATGCTGAGATAGCTCTTCTTAAAATGAAGGAAAAGATAAATCCTGAAGAGTTTTTAGAAGAAAAGATAAGCGAAAAATATAAAAAAGAATTTCAAGAAGCAGTAAGCGATGACTTAAATATTCCGAAAGGACTTTCTATCGCTTTCGCTGTTCTGAAAGACAAAGAGCTAAGCAGTGCTGAAAAAAGTAGCACCTTGATTGATTTTGATAAGATTTTTGGATTAAGATTGGACGAAAAACAAAACGCTGTTCCAGAAGAAGTTATAAAACTTGCCGAAGAAAGAAAAAAAGCACGACTAGATAAAAACTTTCAGTTATCTGACGAGATAAGGGAAAAAATAAAGGAAATGGGGTATCTTGTTGAAGATACTGATAGCGGGTATAAAATAAGAAAAATTTCTTGATATGGATAAAATTCCTCCACAAAACATAGAAGCTGAACAATCTCTTCTTGGCTCTCTAATGATTGACCCTGATGCGATCTTTAAAGTGATTGATTTTTTAAGTCCTAACGATTTCTATAAGAAAGGGCACAGAGATATATACGAAACAATAATAACTTTACTCAACCGAAGAGAGGCTATTGATCTGCTTTCTGTTTCTGGTCGCCTTAAAGAAAAAAAGATATTAAAAGAAATTGGAGGAAAAAGCTATCTCACCTCTCTTGTAAATAGTGTTCCAACTGCAAGTCATGCAACTGACTACGCAAACACTATTCGTAAAAAGAAAATTCTTCGTGACCTTATCGGATTTGGTCAAGAGATAAGCATCTCTGCTTATAGTGAAAAAAAAGAAGTGGAAACACTGCTTGACGAAGCAGAAAGAAAAATTCTTGGAATCTCACAAAACTCATCACAAAAAACATTTTCTGCTCTACGAGATAACTTAGAGGGTGCTTTTGAGAGAATAGAGTATCTTTCAACGCAAGAAGGAAAATCAAGAGGAGTTTCTACTGGATTTAACGATTTAGACAACCTTCTTTCAGGGCTTCAAAATTCAGATCTGATAATCCTTGCTGCTAGACCAAGTATGGGAAAAAGTGCTCTTGCTTCCAGTATTGCAAAAAACGCTGCTAAAAATGGTTCCTCGGTTGGAATTTTTAGTTTAGAGATGTCCACTGATCAGATTGTTGATCGTCTTATTTCTGATATATCAGGAATAAACTTGTGGAAGTTAAGAACTGGAAATTTAAAAAAAGAAGGAGAAGATAATGACTTTGTTCGGATAAGAGAATCCTTTTCTCAGATCTCTGATCTTCCGATATATATTGACGATGCTGCTGCTATCAACGCAATGCAGATGAGAGCGATGGCAAGAAGACTGCAAGCAGAAAAAGGATTAGATCTGATTATTATTGATTATTTGCAACTAATTCAACCACAAACAAGTTCACAGTCAATGGTTCAGCAGATGACTGAGATCTCTCGTGAATTAAAAGTTATGGCAAAAGAAATGAATGTTCCGGTTCTTGCTCTATCTCAACTATCCCGTGCCGTAGAACAAAGAACTCCTCAAATTCCAAGATTGGCCGATCTTCGTGAATCAGGAGCACTAGAACAAGACGCTGATGTTGTTGCGTTTATTTATAGAGAAGATTACTACCGCGAAGACACCGCAAGAAGAAATGTTTCCGACATAATAATAGCAAAACACCGTAATGGACCAACCGGAAAAGTAGAACTATACTTTGACAAAGACACAGCATCTTTTAGAAACATAGATAAACAACACTGATTGACCATTGACCTTTGACAATTGACCATTGACTGGATTCCCAGTCAAGCTGGGAATGACAATAGAGGTCAAATGTCAAATGTCAAATGTAAAATTATGTATCCTTCTGTTATAGAAAAACTTATTCGTTGTTTTTCGCGATTTCCTACTGTTGGACCGAAAACAGCAACAAGGTTTGTTTTTTTCTGTCTCTCTTCTCCTCAGGAAGAGATTGACTCTCTTATAAACAACCTTCAAGAGTTAAAAAAATCAGTTAAAAGCTGTGAGATTTGTTTTCGTTCGGTTTTGAAAAACGAAAAGCTTTGTTCAGTTTGTGAAAACAAAAAGAGAAATCACGAAACAATTTGTGTTGTGGAAAAAGAAGCAGATCTTGTTTCAATTGAAAAAACTGGAGAGTATAAAGGAATATACTTTATATTAGGAGGGAGTGTTTCCCCTCTCCGAAAAGATGACTTTAAAAAAATAAGAGGAGAAGATCTACGAAAAAGAGTAGAAGATCCATCTTCTTTTGGGCTTCCAGAGATTAAAGAAGTAATAATTGCTACTAATCAAACAACCGAAGGAGATGCAACCGCTATCTACATCTCCAGAATTTTAGAAAAATACAAAGTTAAAGTTACTCGGATTGGAAGAGGGCTTCCAACCGGCGGAGAAATAGAATACGCCGACGAAGAAACTGTTTCATCGGCACTAAAAAATAGAAGATAGTAATTTATAATTTATTATAAATACTAATACACTTATCGGCGGCGCTGTCCCATTTTATTCTTCTTGCCTCCTCTTCTCCACTTCTTGCTAGACAAATTCTCATTGGCTCGCTTGAAAGAGCGGTGAGGATTTTGTTTGCCATCTCGTCAATGTCCCAAAAATCAACTTTTAAGGCGTTTTTCAAGACTTCTGAAACACCTGATTGTTTTGATATTAAAACCGGCGTTCCGTTTATTAAAGACTCAAGAGGAGTCAATCCAAACGGCTCTGATATAGAAGGCATCACAAAAATATCTGCTTCTCGGAAAAGGTTATATAGTTTTTTTCCTCTTAAAAATCCTGTAAAAAAGACTTTGTCAGATATTCCTAATTCTCCGGCTTGATGCATAATCTGTCTCTCCATATCTCCTGAGCCAGCAACAATAAAAATCACTTTTTTATTGTAATCAAGAACTTTCTTTGCCATCTTTAAAAAATAATCAGGCCCCTTCTGAATAGTTATTCTTCCGATAAAAGCAACTGTTTTATATCCAGCATCTTTAAATGATTTCAAAAGCTCTTCTTTTTCAAAGCTTTTTGACTCTGTGTCGTCCATTCCGTTGTGAACCACTTCTATTTTTTTAGAAGGAATCCCGTAGTGCTTCATAACTATTCCCTTTGTGAAGTTACTAACGGTAATCACTTTATCTGCCTCTTCCATCCCTTCTTTCTCACGATTATAAACCTCTTGGTTAACTCTTCCAACTCCTCCTCTATCAAACTCTGTGGCGTGAATATGTGCTATTAAGGGCTTCCCAGAAACTTTTTTTGCTGTTATCCCTGCTCCAAAGGAGAGCCAGTCATGAGCATGAATAACATCAAATTTTTCAGAAAGAGCAATTTCTTTAGCGTATTTTGCGTAACGAGAAACTTCATCAAGAAGCGTTCTTCCATAAATATCTCCATCTTGAACACCAGAAAGAATCCTTTTGTAGCTACCACTACTAAGATATGGAGAAAGGAGAGAGTTTACTTCGATCTCTTTATAATTACAAACTTTCTTTACAGAAACAACATTGAAAAAAGGATTCTTTTCATTTTTTCTAGGAAGAACAAAAGTAACTTCTACCCCCCTTTCGGCTAAGCTTTTTGAGAGTCCGAAACAAGCAACTCCCAACCCTCCACTGTTCTGCGGAGGAAGCTCCCAGCCAAACATAAGCACTTTTTTACCCATAAAATACGGCTATTTTTATTGATTTAATTGTATGTGATTTAAGTATAAAGTCAAAGAGCAAGCCACGATTTCATTTTCTGAAAATCACTGTCGACATCGTCTGATTCGTTAATAACAAACAAGATGACTCTTTCTCTTCCTTCTTTTTCTATTTTTAAAACAGTGAAGAGTGATTCTTTCCCACTCCCAACTGTCCCTTTAAAGGTGCTACTTCTATCAAAAACAAATCCTCTGTACTGGTAAATATATCGCATTGCTTTTGCTACATCAACTGGTGTTGTTATGTTTTCTTCTGAAAAACTAAAAATGTCACTAAAGAAAGTGTTTTCCATCCCAATAGACTCTGCTTTAGCATTTACAATCTCTTTAAAGTAATCCGGTGTAAGAAAACGAGTTAAAACTAAAAGTGGTTCTTTTGAAGATGTGGTTAATGTTTTTTCTAAAAGCTGACTTCCAGTGTAACTTGCGTTTGGGAGAATAACGCCGTCATTAACTCCTTCTATCATCCAACTTCTTGCCGTTATTCTTCTCTCAAGATTGACTGTTTCACTAAAAACAACTGCCAACATCGGTCTTACTAACGGTTCTCCGTTTATCTCTGCATTTTTATCTTTATTCAAAATAATTTCCCCTGTCTCAATGTCCGCAATCATAAAATTCTCAGCGCTCACTTGTTCTGAAAACTGATAATCTTCATCAGGAATTGTTATTGCTGGAAGAAAAGGAGTTTCCTTTTTGTTAAAAACTAAAACAGGCATTCCTCTTTCAGCAAATAAAAAAACTTGTTTTGCGTCAGCTGTATTCATTCTTATGCATCCACCAGAAGGACCTGCTGGAAGTCCTCTACCCATATGATCATAAGGCCATCCGTGAATAAAAAAGTTTCCATAAAACTGAACAGCGTAAGGCATCCAAACTTGTGCTACTGAAGAAAAGTGAGTTGCAATCGTATCTCCAACAAAGTAAAATCCCGGAGGAGTCTCCCACCAAGAACCTTCTCTCCCCTTGCTGACTGCTGGGAATGTTTTTATTTTTTCTCCTTCTTCGTATAGAGAGATCTCCATCTCTTCAAGATCAACATCAATAAAGCTTCTTCCTTCGTTAATCAAGTTGCTTTTTTCTTTTTCAATTTTTTCTTTAATATAATCTTCAAAACCATACTGTTCTGTTTCTGATCCGTAAACAAATGATTTGTTTTCTGGAACGCGTTGATAAATTTCATAGCTAGTATTTTGAACCTCTTTCCAAAATAGAAAAAAAGACCCTGATACAAAAATCAAAACTACTATTAAAATAATAGTAAAAAATTTACAACTATCAATACTATTTTTATTTTTCTTGTTGTTTTTTTTCATCTTCTATTTCTAATAATCTGTTATATTTAGCAACTCTTTCTCCTCTTGCTGGAGCTCCTGATTTTATGTAATCAGCACCAATTCCAACCGCAAAATCAGCAATAAAATCATCGTTAGTTTCTCCAGAGCGATGAGAAACAATTATCTTCCACTGAAGTTCTTGCGCTGTTTTGGCAGATTGAAGTGCTTCAGACACTGTCCCGATCTGATTTATTTTTAAAATCATCGCATTGCAAGAATTGCTTTCTTCCGCTTTCTGTATTCTTTTTGTATTTGTCGTTAAAAGATCATCTCCAATAATGAGAATGTCAGGAAGTTCTTTTTTTAACTCTCCCCACCCAGTAAAATCATCTTCCATCAAAGGGTCTTCAAAGCCAATTATTGGAAATCTTTCTCTTAAGTCTTTATAGAAAACAATCATCTCTTCTTTGTTTTTCAAATCGCTATCTAAAAGATATTTTTCCTCTTTATAAAACTCAGTGGAAGCAACATCAACGATTAAAGAAGCGCTACTGTCAACTTCTTTTAAAAGATTAAAAACATCTTCTGTTTTTTTTATATCAGGAACAAACCCTCCTTCATCTCCAATATTAACTGAATTTGCCCCGTATTTTAATAATATTTTTTGCTTTAATTTTTTATAAAATTCAACCGCAAAACGCAAGTTTTCAGAAAAAGAGTCCTTTTCTGGGACAACCATAAATTCTTGAAAACTAACTCCTCCTCCCGAATGAACGCCACCGTTAATTATATTAAAACAAGGAACTGGTATTTTTTGTTCAAAATCAAAGTTAGCAGAGATGTAGTCATAAAAAGAAATGTTGTTCTTTTTAGCGGTTGCTCTAAAAACAGACATAGAAACCCCGAGAATTGCGTTTGCTCCAAGGTTTGATTTATCTTTTGTCCCATCAAGATCTATCAAAATCTTATCTATTTTTAAAGGATCAAGGTCTTCTCCTTTCAAAGCAGATGATATTTTATTGTTAACATTTGAGACAGCTTCCAAGACACCCTTTCCTCCAAATCGCTCTCCTCCGTCTCTGATTTCTTTTGCTTCAAAACTTCCAGTTGATGCTCCAGAAGGAACCGAAGAAGTAGTTTTTCCTTGATTGGTAAAAAGAGAAACCTCTACCGTAGGGTTTCCTCGTGAATCAATTATCTCCCTTGCCTTTATATCCTTTATCATCTTTTTTACAAATTATTTTCTAAAAAGAATTTTTGAGCACTGTCATATGATTTTTTATCTCTTAATGAAAACCAATCTCCCTCACAGTGATTTCCATAAATCGTTTTTCCAGCAGTTATCATCTTGTTTAGTGATTCTGCAATTGACACATTACTTCCAACATAATCAAAAATTGATTGTGTAAAAATATATCTTCCTGCAAGAGCAAGTTTTGGGAAATCATCTTTTCCTGGATTTTCATTGATACTTTTTATCTTATAAAATCGGTTAGCAATCTTCTCAACTTCAACTGTGCAAAGCCCTTCTTCGTAGTTTAGTGCTTCCTTTAAAGCGACCACTGGTTTCTGCGTTGTTCTGTAAACAGAAAAAATTTGTTCTACAGAAGATTTTTTACCGTAAAAGACACTATCTGGAATTATAACAATAAAAGCATCTTCTTCTATTTTTTCTTTTGCTCGGTAAACTGCATAAGCATCGGAACATTTTTTTTGTAAGACTCCACAAAAATCTACATCAGAATACTTTTCTTTAAACTTTTCTTGTTCTTCTGGGACATCACTAAAAACAGTAAAGTGATTAACTACTTCTTTCTTCTGGTTAGAAGAAATAAAAATTAAATCTTTTACCCCACAATCAATAACCTCATCAACTACTTTTTGAATTACTGTAGAACTACCCAACGGAAGAAGCTCCTTCGGAGTAAATCTTGCCAAAGGAAACAATCCTTCTCCGTTTTTAGTAGAAGAAATTATTGCTCTTTTTATTCCGTTGATCATAATTATTTAAATCTTCTGAGAAAAGATGGTTTTTCCCATTTTTTTTCTTCTTCTAAGATCTCTTTCTCTTGGTCGTCTTCTGGGTTTTCAGCTTTTTCTTCTGGCTGGTAAACAACCTCTTCTTTAGACATAACCGTTATCTCATCTTTATTCTTTTTTTCTGATTCTTCTATTTCTTTCTCCTCTTCTTTTTTAGGTTCTTTATTCTTCTTTGTTTTTGTCTTTGTTTTTTTTGCTTTTCTTTTTGGCTTTTTCTTTTCTTCTTTTTTAGGTTCTTCTTCTTTTTTCTCTTCTTTCTCTTTTTCCTCTGTTAACTCTTCTGCAAAAAAATCTGTTTCACATCCTGTCGCAAGAATTGAGACCCTAACCTTGTCTTTATATTTAGTTTTCTGTTTTATTCCAAGAATAACCTTTGCATCTCCTCCTGTATATTCATAAATATTCTCAGAGATAGATGAGATGTCGGTTAATCCGATATCTCTTCCACCAGTGATATTAAAAAGCATTCCTTTGACATTGCTTATCGTATATGGATAAAGCGGATTAGTTACAACTCTTCTCACTATTTCTTTTGCTCCGTCATCAAGATTTCCTTCTATTGTGTTTAAATAGGTTATCTTTCTTGGGCCTTTTTTATTTTCAAGAACAGTCCTTACATCAGCAAAATCAATGTTTATTAACCCAGTATCATATATTGTTTCAACTAATCCCTCTAAGCTTTCTGCTAAGTTTTTGTTCATTACTGCTAATGCTTCCTTTAAAGGAGTATTTTTATCAACCAGTTCAAATATTTTTTCGTTTGGAAGAATTGTAATCGCATCTAAAAAGGGGCTCGTTTCTTTTACTGCTTTTTTTGCGATATTCATCTTCTTGTCTCCTTCAAAAGAGAAAGGAAGGGTGAAAACTCCGTAAACCAAGGCTCCTTCTTCTTTTGCACAAGAAGCAAAAACAGGAAGTGCTCCTGACCCCGTTCCTCCTCCAAGAGAAGAAACAAAGATAATAATGTCTTGGTCTTTAAAAATAGCCCTTGCTTCTTCAATATCTTCTTCTGCTGCCTTCTTTCCTAATTCTGGATTCATTCCAGTTCCAAGTCCTCCTGTGACCTGACCACCAAAAGATAATCCTTTTATCTTCTTCTCTTTTGCAACTTCGTTAACCGCACGAGAGTCAGTATTCAAAACAGCAAACAAAACTTTCTTCAATGAAGAAGATATGCTAGAAACAATCAATCCTCCTCCCCCTCCAACGCCAACCACTCTTATTTTTATTTCTCTGATTGGCTCTTCTTCTGATTCTCTCTTCTTTTTTGTTTTAATTATTTTTTGTTGCTTGCTCATCTTCTTTTTTTTATTTTTTTATAATATTATTTTTAGTATAACACACAAGATATATAATACAAATAAGATAAATTTAACTTATTCTTTTTTTTCTTTAATCAGATCTCCTAGTATTTTTTTAACTTCTTTTAAGCTTTCTTCTTCAAGAATTGAGACTGCAACAACATCTTTATTTTTTCTTTTCAGTTCTTTTTTTATCTTCTCAATTCTTCCTTCCGAAACTTCATCTTTTTTGCTAATAATAATATATTCTTTTTTTTCAACAAGCAGTGGGTTGTGATTTTCTAACTCTCTTCTTATAACAAGATAATCGTTAGTTGGTGTTGCTGAAGAAGCAGAAATAAGATGAAATAAAACTTTTGTTCTTTCTACATGTCGCAAAAACTTAACTCCCAGTCCTTTCCCTTCTGATGCACCCTCAATTAATCCTGGAATATCAGCAAGAACTAGTTCGTAGTAAGCACCAAGACTTGGCTCTAAGGTTGTGAAAGAGTAGTTTGCTACTTTACTTTTTGCTCTTGTTAGCTCATTGATTAAACTTGATTTACCAACATTTGGAAGTCCTATCAAGCCAACATCGGCAATCATTTTCAATTCAAGACGAACCCTAACTTGCTCTCCTTCTCTTCCATATTCAAACTCTCTCGGAGTGGTGTTTGTTGAAGATCTAAACTGAAAATTACCTCTTCCTCCTCTTCCTCCTCGTGCAACAAGAACTTCTTCTCCAATCTTTTTTACCTCTTTTGTGGTTTTCTTTTTTAAGTCACAGATAACCGTTCCAACTGGAACATTAAGATAAATATCTTTTCCACTTACTCCGTGTTTAAAATATGTTCCTCCCTTTTTTCCCTCTTCTGCTTTAATTTTTTTTTGAAACCGAAAAAACTTCAAAGCTCCAATATCAGAAACTCCAACAACATAGACACTTCCTCCTCTTCCACCATCTCCTCCGGTAGGTCCCTGTTCTCTTTTGTTTTTATTAAAGTAAACACTACCATCTCCTCCCTTTCCTGCCGTAATATTTATTTTTACATCATCTATAAGCATAGTTTGACAATTAACATTTGACAATTGACCTTCTGAGGGCTTTAGCCCGTGGCAATCCCTCGTGGAATGTCCAAGGTGACACCTTGGACATTCAGACAACTGGATTCCCAGTCAAGCTGGGAATGACAAGGAGGGGTGGAAATTTTAAGGCGCTTAGCGCCTTAATTAAGTTTTGCGTTGTTTCGCGTTTCTGTTTCGCGTCGTTTCGCGCGCTTCCTTTGGAAGCGTTAGATTTTGAATAGCATTACATCTCCGTCTTTTACGATGTAGTCTTTTCCTTTGTCTTGAGCTTTTCCACTTTGTTTTGCTCCACTCCATCCTTTGCACTGAACAAAATCATTATAAGCAACAACTTCAGCGCGAATAAATTTTTCCTGAAAATCGCTATGAATTCTTCCCCCTGCAACAGGAGCGGGAGATCCTTCTTCAACTGTCCAGCTTCTACTTTCTTCTTTTCCAGAAGTGAAAAAAGATATTAGATTCAGAGAACGGTAACTTTCTTTTATCATCTTACTAAGTCCACTTTCTTTTATTCCGAACGAAGCAAGATAACTCTCTGCTTCTTCTTGAGATAAATCAGCAAGTTCAGCTTCTATTTTTGCATTCATTAACAGGTAGCCATCTTCTTCAGCAACTTCGCTTTTGTCAACATTTTTAACATAAATAATCGGTTTAAATGTTAAAAAGTTAAACTCTTTAATCGCTTCTTTTTCTTTATCTTCCAAGCTCAGATCATATAAGAGATTTTCCTGTTCTAAAAAAGTTTTTGCTTTCTCTAAAGTCTCCACTTTCAATTTAACTTCTTTGTCTCCTGTTCGCACTTCTTTCCTTAATCTGTTAATTGCTTTTTCTACTAACTGCAAGTCAGAAGCAATCAACTCAATATTCACTGTTTCTCGGTCTTTCTTGAAGTTAACTTCTCCATCAACATGAAAAACATCGTTATCTTGAAAATCACGGAGAACCTCTACAATCGCATCAACTTCTCTTATATTTGATAAAAACTTGTTTCCTAGTCCTTTTCCTTGATGAGCATCAGCGATAAGACCGGCGATATCAACAAACTCTATTGTGGTGTGAACAGTTTTTTCTGAACAAGAAATAGAAGACAACTTTTCTAGTCTCTCATCAGGAACTTCAACCACTCCAACATTCGGATCAATTGTGCAGAACGGATAGTTCTGGATATCTACTTGCTTCTTTGTTATTGCTTTAAAAAGAGTTGATTTTCCAACATTCGGAAGTCCAACTATTCCAACTTTAAATGACATATTTTTCTAAGGGTTAACTGATAAATGCTGCTGGGCTAGGACTCGAACCTAGATTAATGGAGCCAGAATCCATCGTCCTACCATTAGACGACCCAGCAATGACAAAATAATTTTCAATTTGGCAATTTTCAATTTTCAATGAATTTTCAATTTTTTAATTTCCAAATGTTAAATTACAAACTGGATTCCCGCTTTCGCGGGAATGACACCCCACTGTCATTCTGAGCAAAGCGAAGAATCTCATGGTTTCTGCAAGGATAATGGGATTGCCACGTCGCTTCGCTCCTCGCAATGACGGAGTGGGGTTTTGCGTTGTTCTGCGTTTCAGTTTCGTGTTATTTCGCGCGCTTCCCTTGGAAGCGTTGTTTTGGATTTTGAAATTTGATATTTTTTTGTTTGAAAATTGCCAAATTGAAAATTGAAAATTATTTAAGGTATCTATTTGATGCGATTAAGCTTGATAGTACTCCTAATACTATTCCTGTTCCTAGGTGTATGATTACGATTAGGGGCATCATTTCAAAGACATATCGGTTAATGTCAACATCAATTGATATGTCGTAAGGACTAACAAGTAGATATCCTCCCGGAAAAAGAAGAATAAATGAGAGAACTGCAGCAGCTAATCCCATTAAGACTCCTTGAACAATAAATGATCCCTGAATAAAAGCGTTAGAAGAACCAACCAACTTCATTACACGAATCTCTTCTCTCATTTCATAAATTGCTAACTTCACTGTGTTGTAAACAAGAAGGATTGAAATTATTCCCATTATTGTTACTAAAGCCAATCCCACTTTTCTTGCATTGTCAGTAAAAGAAAATATCCCTTCAATAACTTCTTGACGATGATAAAAATCAACACTATCAACAATTGCAGAGTAGTTATTTTCTAAAAGATCTGACACTTGTTGATATATATAAGGATCATCTGCTTTAATACTTAACGAAGAAGGAAAAGGATTTCCCACTTCCTCAAGCGATTCCATTACTGACGATCTGTCTCCAAATCTTCTAATGAATGCTGTTTTTGCCTCCTCTTTTGATGTATATTTTATGCTTGTTATTTCAAAAGCTCTTTCTACTTCTTTTTGAACTTCAAGAATCTCTTCTTCAGATGCTGATAGTTGAAAATCAATTGTGATATCCGCTTTTTCTTTAACACTATCTATAATATCTTCTGTTATCGCTCCTATTATAAAGATTGAAGTTGCCATTATGATAACAACTGTTAAAACAAAAACCGCTACAAAAGAAATTCCTTTTTCTCTGTAAAAATTATCCCACCCTAAACGAATCATTCTTCTAAATGAATTTAAAAAAATATTTTTCATATTACAATATAAATTTACCTTGATTAGAATCACTGGCTATCTTTCCATCTCTAATTGTTATAACTCTCCTTCCAACACTATTAACAATATCTTTGTTATGAGTTGCCAGTATAATTGTTGTTCCTGCTTTATTTATCTCAAGCAGTAAGTTTAAAACATCCCTCGCGTTGTAAGGATCAAGATCTCCTGTTGGTTCATCGGCAAGAATTAGTTCTGGATCATGAATCAAAGCACGAGCAATAGCCGTTCTCTGCTTCTCTCCTCCAGATATCTGGTGAGGAAATTGAAAAGCCTGTTTTTCAAGTCCAACTGTGCTTAAAGCTTTTGGAACAACTCTTGCTATCTCTTCATCAGAAGAACCAGTAACTTCCATCGCATAAGCAATATTCCCATAAACTGTTTTTGAAGAAAGTAGCTTATAGTCTTGAAAAATAGTCCCGATCCTTCTTTTTATTCGGTGCGAGTTATTAACTGACGCTTTGTGAACATTTATTCCGTCAAAAAAAACTTCTCCGCTTGTTGGTTTCTCTTCTCCTAAGAGAAGATTAAAAAGAGTCGTTTTTCCGGCGCCTGATCTTCCAACTAAGCATATAAAATCTCCCTTATTTAGACGAAAAGAAACATCTTCTAAAACAACTCTTTCCTCCTTGTTTAAGTAAGGGGGATATATTTTAGTTACTTTATTGAAAAATATCATATATTAATAATTAGTTTAACAGATCAAGATTACCGTCCAAAACTTCATCAACATTTGTCGTCTCATTTTTTGTTCTTAAATCTTTTACTAACTTATAAGGATGCAGAACATAATTTCTAATCTGATTTCCCCACCCTGTTCCGCTCATTTCTCCCTTTGCTTTCTCTTCTTCTCTCTTCTCATTGTCTTCTTTTATCTTTTCAAGCTTTGACTGTAAAATACTCATTGCTATTCTTCTGTTCTCGCTCTGCTTTCTCTCATTTTGAGAACTAACAACAACTCCTGTTGGAATATGAGTTATTCTGATTGCGCTTTCTCTTTTGTTTACATTTTGCCCTCCTGGTCCTGACGATTTAAATGTATCAATTTTTAAATCTTCTTCTTTTATAACAAATGCTTTATCTGATCTTTTTATAACTGGAAAAACTTCAACTTGAGCAAAAGAAGTATGCCTTGCTCCTCCCGAAGAGAAAGGTGATTTTCTTACTAAGCGGTGCGCTCCACTTTCATTTTTTAAAATTCCGAAAGCGTACCCTCCTTTCACTTCAAAAGTAATCTTCTTAATTCCACTCCTTCCTTCTGGGCCACCACTTTCTCCTTCAGAGGTATATATCACTTTTAAATTAAATCCTTTTCTTTCTGCATACCGTTGATACATTCTAAAAAGCATCGTCACAAAGTCTTCAGCATCTCTTCCTCCTGCTCCTGACTGAATTTCTATTATAGCATTATTTTTATCAAACTTCCCTGATAAAAACACTTTAAATTCTTCTTTTTTTACCTCTTCTTTCAGTTGCTCTACTTCTTTTGCAAAATCTTCTTTCATCTTATCATCTTCTTTGAAATTTTCATACATCTCTTCTGTTTCTTTCACTTTGTTTTTTAAACAACTAACAGCAGTAACTTCTTCTTGAAGAGAGCCTAGTTCTTTCTGTTTTTCTACTGCATCCTTTTGATTGTTAATCCAAATTTCCTTATTTGAAACCTCTCTCTCAAGTTCTTTAATCTTTTTCTTCTTCTCTTCAACATCAAAGACACTCCTCCATATGGAGGATTCTTTCTTTTGTTTCTTGTATTTCTTTTTCTATATCCATAATTTTTTTGACATTTGACAAGTGACCATTGACTATTGACCATCCTGTCATTCTGAGCGGAGCGAAGAATCTCATGGTTTCTGCAAAGATAATGGGATTGCCACTTCGCTTCGCTCCTCGCAATGGCGATAAAAAAGTCACATGTCAATGGTCAAATGTCAGATTGAGCCGATGGTCGGAGTTGAACCGACGGCCTACTCTTTACGAGAGAGTTGCTCTGCCACTGAGCTACATCGGCTAAAACAAGCTTTTTAAAAATCCTTCTTCCTCTTCTTCTGGCTCTTCTACTTCTTCTATTAAAACTTCTTCATCTTCTCTTATTATTATAAAAATTCTTTCTCCCTCTTTTTTTAAAAGAAGCTGTTCTCTTGCAATTCTTTCAATTTCTTGATCAATATTCATCTCTTCTTCTTTTTGTTTAGCAATCTCCATCTCTTCTTCCAGTGCTTCTAACTCCTGCTTCGCATCAAGAAAATAACCTCTTATCTCTTTTCTTTCTTTGTAAAGATTAATATTAAAAAAGACAAGCAAAGAAACAATAGCAAAAAGAAAAATATAAAAAATAATTCTTTTCCAATTTTTATTAACCGCCATTCTTTAATTATATCTTATATTTAAACTAAACCCAAAAACCAACTAATTGTCATTCTGAGCGAAGCGAAGAATCCCATAATTTAATTTTGAATTTTGAATAAATTTCAAATTAAAGAATGGTAGAATTTTAAAATATTTATTTATAATTTTTAAATTTAGTTATTTGACATTCATTTGGAATTTGGATTTTGACATTTGACATTTTAATCCTGAGATTCTTCAGTCGCTTCGCTCTTTCAGAATGACGGGACAGGTGTTTCTTTTTTATTTATTAAACACCTTGAAGTATGCTACTTCGGGGATGTTTACTCTTCCTTCCTTTTCTAATCTCTTCTTTCCTTTCTTTTGTTTTTCAAGTAGTTTTCTTTTTCTTGTAATATCTCCCCCATAGAGAGGAGCAGTTACATCTTTTCTTCTTGCTTTAATTGTTTCTCTTGCTATTATTTTTCCTCCCACTCTCGCTTGAAGCGCTACTGCAAACTGCTGTGACGGAATAACTTCTTTTAACTTAGCAACAGTCTTCTTTCCTTCTTGGAAAGCTTCATCACGAGCAACAACAACTGAAAACGCTTCATCAACCTCGTGTGCTATCAAAATTTCCATCTTCACAAGATCTCCTGGATAAAATCCTTCTAATTTATATCCGGCAGAAGCGTATCCTTGAGTTGCACTTTTCAGGTTGTCATAAAAGTTAATTATCATCTTTCTTAGAGGAGCATTATAAACAACAAGAACTCTGTTTGAAGATATATATCTTGTGTCAATATAAATTCCCCTTAAAGTTGCTAAAACTTCATTAACTTTTCCAAGCGTATTTTCAGGAGTTATTATCTCAATTTTTGCCCACGGCTCTTTCGTTTCGGCAACTGCACTCTGGTCTGGCCAATCAGAAGGTGATTGAATCTCTTTCTCTTCTCCTCCTTTCATTTTTGCAATAAAAGCAACTGTTGGTGCTGATATAATAAGATCAATATCATACTCTCTTGATAACCGTTGAGAGATTATTTCAGAGTGAAGAGAACCAAGAAATCCACAACGAAATCCTCTTCCAAAAACTTGCTTAAATTCTGGAGTAAAAACAAAGGCCGGATCAGTTAGTTTTATTTCAAGAAGAGCGTTATAAAAATTGGGATAATCTTCTGGATATCGTGGATAAAAACTACTAAAAACCATCGGATGAGGTTCTTTATATCCTGGAAGAGGGAGGATATCGTCTCCTTTTTTATAGATTGTATCCCCTGACTTAACAACTCCAACTTCTTTAATTCCAGTAGCAATGTATCCTATATTACCAGCAGAGATTTTATTTTGGGGAGCGTATTTTGGAGAAAAAAAGCCAACTTCTTTTGCTTCACCGTCACCCTTAGAAGCAAAAAGAGAGATTTTTTCTTTAGTGCTAATCTCACCTTCTACAACTCGAATATGAGCAATTATTCCTTTGTAGGCGTTAAATTCTGAATCAAAAACAAGAGCTCTAAATGGCTTTTTCTCTTCTTTTGAAGGAGCAGGGATTTTTTCAACAACAGCGTCTAATACTTGTTCAATGTTAATCCCCTCTTTTCCAGATATTTTTATAATGTCTTCTTTTTTAACATTAAGAGTTTGAACCATTTCTTCTTCAACTTCTTCTATCTTTGCTCCGTCAAGATCAATTTTATTAATAACAGGAATTATTTTGAAATCATCTCCTTTTTTCTTTGCAAGGTCAAAGTTGGCAAGGGTTTGTGCTTGAACTCCTTTTGTAGCATCAACAAGAAGAACCGCCCCTTCAACTGCTTCTAACGAGCGAGAAACTTCATAAGAAAAATCAACATGCCCTGGGGTGTCTATTAAATTTAAAACATATTCTTCTTTTTCTTTTTCGTAATCATAAAGCATTCTAACTGGGCGAAGTTTAATTGTTATTCCCCTTTCTCTTTCTAGCTCCATATCATCTAAAAACTGATCTTGCATATCTTTTTTTAAAACCGTTTTTGTCACCTCTAAAAACCGATCAGCAAGCGTTGATTTTCCAGCGTCAATATGTGAAATTATGCAAAAATTTCTTGTTTTGTTTTTATTCATAATCTGATTAGCGCACTCTTAGCGAACTAATTACTTCTTTAAGCTCCAAAGAGTTTACTAATTTTAATACCAAAAAATACATCACTCCTCCTACTAAAACTGATATAGAAGTTGTAAGTAAAACTGCAAAAAAGGTTGTTAAGTGAAAAATGCTTTCAATAAAAATTCTTGTTATGTAAACAAAAACTCCCATCGCTAACGAAGCAAAAACCGTCCTAATAACACAACTCTTTATTCTTGGATTATAAAAATCAACCATCTTTTTTTTGAAAAAGTGAATAAGAAGAATTAGATGCAAAATAGATGAAACAAAAATTGACAACGGAAAGGCAACAACCTCAATCTCTTTTATTGATTCCAATCTTAAAACAAGTGATAAAAAGTCATTAAATACTCCTCCGCTCTGAATAATCCAAACAAAGAAAAAAGCAAGAATAATGTTAGTCCCCATCGCAAACAAAGAAATTACCACCGGTGTTTTTGTGTCTTGAAAAGAGAAAAAAGCACGAACAATAATGTGAATAACTGCTCCCGCAAAAAATGCAAAAGAAAAAATACCAAGACAGGCAGCGGTAAGTTGTGTTTCTCTCCATCCAAAATTTTCTACTCCTAAAACAAGACGAACGATGTGAGCACGAAGAAGAAAAACAATAACACTTGCTGGAATTATGAAAAATAAAACTTGGCAAATTACTTTTGAAAAACTTTCTGCAAACTGCTTTTTTTGTTTTTGAGCAATAGAACGAGAAAAAGCGGGAAAGGCTGCAACTGCAAAAGCTACTCCAACAATTCTTATTGGGAAAGACTGAAGGTTGTTAGCAAGATTAAAAATAGAAACACTACCAGTGGTCAGTAAAGACGCCAGCGCAGTAATAACGATAATGTTTATTTTTGCTGATGCTTGTCCGATTATTCTTGGGATCATCAAAAAGAAAACCTTGCGCAGTTCTTTCTGCTTTAAATCAATAAATGGCTTATACGAAAAACCAGCAGAGTATGCTGGAGGAATTTGAACTAATAGATGTAAAAATGCTCCAAAAATAACTCCGTATGCCACTCCAGCAAGCCCAAAATGAGGAGCAAGAAAGATGATTCCTAATATAATTCCGATATTATAAAATATTGGAGCAAGTGAGTATGCCAAGAATCTTTCAAAGTATTGCAAAAAACCAGAAAACAAACTTGATGCCCCTAAAATAATCGGACTAGCAAGCATTAATCTTGTTAAAAAAATTGTCTCTTTCAACTCTTCTCCTGAAAAACCAGGAACAATAAACTTTACAACAAAGGGAGTTATAAAAAAAAGAACTACACAAATTAAAAAAAGCACTACTAGAAGAACATTCATTATGTTGCTCGCCAACTTCAATCCTTCTTCTTTTGATTTTTCAAAAACACTTGAAAAAACAGGAAGAAAAACCGCAACGATTCCTCCCGTTATAAGAATGCCGTATATAAAGTCAGGAATTCTAAAAGCGGCAAAATAAACATCAAGTTCTCCAACTGGAAAGTGAGTTACTAAAAGACGATCCCTTAATAATCCAAGAACGGCACTCACTCCTATTGAAAAAGCAATTAGTGCCGCTGAAAAAGTTATCGTCTTTGATTGTAAATTTATAATTTTCTTTATCATTTAAAGTAATCCGTATTCTAAGGGTATGAGGTACAAACTAAACAATCTTTAGCGGAATCAATTTTATTGGGGGTACAGAATGTAAACTATATTCAATTTAGCGGAATCAATTTTATTCATATTCAAGGCGTGAGCGGTAAAAGGTATTGACTAATACCTTGTCCGCGAACAACGCAGAATATGGATAAAATTGATTTCGCCCTACGGGAAGCTCAAAAATACACTGTCTGCTTCGTTACTCCTCCTTAATGTAGTAATTTACTACCTTTCGTCGTCGTGCCTCGCATACAGTATATTTTTGAGCTTCTAAAGATTATTTAGTTTGTATCTCATACCCTTAAATCCAAGCAGGATCGTAAGCCGAATTCTGTTACCCTATATTAAAAATATAGGATGGCAATCATTTATCTGGGATTAGTGTTACCACTAACCTCTAGCGGATTACCCTACCAACTTTACAGTTGATATGTTTACCCTTGCACTCAGGTAGGAATTTAGCCGTTTCAGCTGGGTTTTCAATATATAACCCAGATCATCCTACTTTCATAGGAAGCCTTATTCTTGCGAATTTTGGCGTTTCTGTTCGCATCCCTAATCTCACGATTGACGGGAGTTACCCGCTACCCTTAAGAGTGCGAAACACACCCTTAGAGTGTTCGGACTTTCCTCTCTCATGGGGTGTAAACACCTCAAGAAAGCAACTGCCTCGCCTGCTTGGATTTAAGAATACGGATTAAATATCCTGACATAAATAACCACTTCTGTCAAGACTATATCTCTGTTTGGTTTACTAAAAAGTAAACAACATAAACACTAAAAACAACAAATACAAACAGTAGAAAGTATAAGTAGTTAGAAAAAAAGTTGTGCCACTGAACTCCAACAAAAATTCCCAAACAAAGAACAGCCACTTCATAAATAAACAACTGCCACCAACTAATTTTAAACTTCATAAATTATCATCTCCCCATGTCCAACCCCGGGTTGGACATGGGGGTTTTATTTTATATTCTTATTTTAACCCCTTGTCCCTTAGGCACTCTTGTCTTTCTTCTACTTCTTTGTTGTATTCATCTATTAGTTCGGTTATTTCATTTACTTTTTCATTGTACTCTACTATTAAATTGTTGTATCTTTCTGCTTTTTGGTTATACTCTTCTCCAGTTTTATTTTCCATATTGTCAATTTCAATTTTCAGTTGATCTATCTCTTCCTTCAAATCATCAACAACAGTTCTTTTTTCTCTTATCGTAACTTCTAACTGCTCATCTACTACTGGACAAATTGAAAAAGGAGCCCCAAAAACTTGAATCGCCATCCATGTTTCTCTTCCTTCATAGTAATCCTTCTTAACCGCAACTCCGATCTCGGTATATGTTTCATTGAGTATATTTTCCCGATGCCCTTCGCTATTCATCCACGCTTCAAGTAGTTCTTGATCGTCTTCATAAGGACCAATTGCTAGATTATCTCCAATGAGAAGATACTCGTATCCTTCTTCTTGGGCAATGTCACTAACCCCAACCCCGTCGGGTGATATGTGAGCAAAATACTCTTCTTTAAACATATCTTCTAGTTTTAACATTGCGATTCTGT
>JAIPIL010000006.1 GCA_021734685.1 Minisyncoccota bacterium
CCTCACCAAGGAATCTGCCCTGAAGGTTGGCACATCCCTACTGATGATGACTTCAAACAACTTGAGATGGCGGTTGGAATGTCTGAAGCTCAAGCAAACAGCACGGGATGGAGAGGTTCTCCTGCTGGTAGTAAACTTGCCGGAAACTCAGATTTATGGGGAGCAACCCGAACAATAGTAACCACTGACGGTTTTGAAGACTCTGGCTTTATGGCTTTACCTGCTGGCTACCGGTCTTCTTTCGGTTCCTCTTTCAACTATCTCAATGTGTCCACGAGCTGGTGGTCGTCTTCTCAGTCGTCTTCTACGAATTCCTGGAGACGGTACCTGCATCGCGGTTACTCTGATGTTTACCGCAACACGTACAATAAGTTGTACGGCTTTTCGCTGCGCTGCGTCAGGGACTAAAATTCGCTCACGAAACAATCAGAGCAAAATTAATTAAAACAAAGTATAACCCAATAGATTAATAATGAAAGGAATACAAACAGTAAAGGTTTCGGGGGCTTGTACTTTCTACTTTCCTTTCAAATTCAAAGAATTTGAAAGTAGGGCATCCCTTAAAAAGAAAAAGATTACCCCCCCACCGTCATTCTGAGGCGATAGCCGAAGAATCCCATGACTTATGAAAAAACCATGAGATTCTTCACTCCACTTCGTTCCGTTCAGAATGACAACCTCACCGTCATTCTGAGGCGATAGCCGAAGAATCCCATCACTTCTGCAATTACTATGAGATTCTTCACTCCGCTACGCTCCGTTCAGAATGACAGTGTTGGAATACGCTCCGTTCAGAATAAAGATTAATAATATGGCAAAAGAAATAGGACTTCCAGTATATAAAGCTAGTTATGACCTGCTTTTGTATAGCTTTCAGCTAATAAAAAATATGCCGAAAGACTACAAATATACAATAGGGGATAAAATAAAAAATGAAATGGTAGATATGATAATGAATATATATCACGCCAATAAAGAAAAAGATAAAGAATTAAAAAAAGAAAGAATTATAAAAGCAAAAAATAGTATAGAAGTAATTCAACTTCTTTTTCGCCTTTTACACGATTTAAGGCAAATAGGTTTAAAGAAATTTACACAAGCAAGCGTAAAAATAGACTGCGTTTCCCGCCAACTATCAGGATGGGCAAAAAACCATGAGATTCTTCACTCCGCTACGCTCCGTTCAGAATGACGGTGTTGCACTTCGCTTCGCTCAGAATGACAACATCCCGTCATTCTGAGCGAAGCGAAGAATCCCATCAATAACCCCCCGTCATTCTGAGGCGATAGCCGAAGAATCCCATCAAAAAATGTATTACGTTTACATCACAACAAACAAAAACAATACAACTTTATACACAGGAGTAAGCAATACACTCGAACGAAGAATGTTTGAACATATAGAAAAAGAAAATCCAAACAGTTTTACTGCAAAATACAATATCAATAAACTTGTTTATTACGAAACTTTTTCAAGAATAAAGGATGCAATTTCCGCAGAGAAAACTATTAAAGGATGGAAAAGAGATAAAAAAATTAAATTAATTGAAAATATGAATCCAGAGTGGAATGACTTATTTGAAGAGTAGAGATTCTTCACTCCACACCTCCTCCGTCATTCTGAGGCGATAGCCGAAGAATCCCATCACCTCTGCAATTACCATGAGATTCTTCACTCCGCTACGCTCCGTTCAGAATGACGGTGTGGAATAGCGTTCCGTTCAGAATGACGGGGTTGGATGTCATTCTGAGGCGATAGCCGAAGAATCCCATCACCTCTGCAATTACCATGAGATTCTTCACTCCGCTACGCTTCGTTCAGAATGACAGGGGTGGAATACGCTTCGTTCAGAATGACAGGGGTGGAATACGCTTCGTTCAGAATGACGGGGTTGCACTTCGTTCTGTTCAGAACAGCAGAAATACATATATGGGCCAGAGTTTCGTAAGGCAATTCTTACGGGAGCGTGCCCAATAAGTCCGATGGCTCTCCCAGTGAAATTCTAAGTATTAAAGAATCGCTTGCTGGGGAATGAGGGGGTATGAGGCAGTGCTGTCTTGCTCGAGGGAGTGTTTTTTACACTCTTACAATTCAAGTAGTCATTTTGTGCAGTGTTTTGTTCGCATTTCGGGGACTTGAGATTACCTGCTGGCAACCGGTCTACTGACGGTTCCTCTTTCAACAATCTCAATGTGAACACGAACTGGTGGTCGTCTTCTCAGTCGTCTTCTACGAATTCCTGGAGACGGAACCTGAATCGCGATTACTCTGATGTTAACCGCAACACGAACAATAAGTTGAACGGCTTTTCGCTGCGCTGCGTCAGGGACTTGTTGCCTCTGCAAGAAAATCTCTTGCAGAGGTTTTTTATTAATAACAAATGCAACAACAACTTCCTTTATTCTCAAAAAAACACAAACAATTAGAAGAAAAAGAAGAAATTCTTTTAGCAGATTTTTTTAAAGCATATTTTGATTGCCGAAAAAACAAGAGAAACAAACCAGACGCAATTAAATTTGAGATGAACTTTGAAAAAGAAGTAATAAAACTTTGGAGAGAAGTAAACGAAGGAAGTTATGAAATATCTCCGCTTAATGTTTTTATCTCCAATAAACCAGTAAAAAGAGAAATTTTTGCTGCTCAGTTTCGCGACAGAGTAATTCACCATCTTGTCATTAATAAGATTGGAAAAATATTTGAAAAAAAATTTATTTACGACAGTTACAGTTGCCGAAAAGGAAAAGGAACCCACTTTGGAACTAAAAGAACTAAGAAGATGATAAGACAGTGTAGTGATAATTACCAAAAAGACTGCTGGATTTTAAAACTAGACATTAGTGGTTACTTTATGAGCATTAATAGAAACATTCTTTTAGAAAGATTAATAAAACTCATCAATGAAAATTATCAAAAAAAAGACAAAGAGAAGGTGATTTATCTTTGTAAAAAGATAATTAAAACTGACTCAACAGTAAACTGCATAAGGAAATCTCCCAAATTAAAGTGGGCAGGACTTCCAAAATCAAAAAGTTTGTTTTATGCGTCCAAGGATTGTGGACTACCAATAGGAAATTACACAAATCAGATGTTTGCCAACTTCTATCTTGACCCACTTGATCATTATATGAAAAACAATTTTAAAGTAAGGTATTACGGGAGATATGTTGATGACTTTTTAATAATAGACCGAGATAAAGAAAAACTAAAAAAAATGATTCCTATAATTGAGAGTTTTCTTTCTGAAAAATTGGAAGTAGAGTTACATCCCAAGAAAAGATATTTACAACACGCATCAAAAGGAACGGAGTTTTTGGGAAGTTTAATAAAACCTTGGAGGTGTTATATTTCAAGCAGAGTAAAGGGTAATTTTTGGGAAGTTATTTTAATCATAAACAGAAGATTAGAAAAAAAGAAATTACTAAACAAGAAAGAACAAAAAGAAATAATTGCTCAAATAAATTCTTATTTAGGAGTTTGTAGCCACTCAGATACATATAATTTAAGAAAAAAGTTTCTAAGCAAACTGAACTGGAGATTTTGGGGATATTTTAATACAAAATACAATTTAACAAGAGTTGTCTCAGTTGAAGAAAAACCAAAACAAAAGAAAAACAGAAAGAGCAAACAAAAAAGAGATGAGATAAAAAGAAAAAAAGCTAAAAAACCAAAAAGTATAAGGAAAATAAATGCAGAAATTGATGCACGATATAATAATCATTATTCAAACAAAACCTCTTGACAAAAATAATTATGGGTATATACTTATAATATAAAGGTCGGATTACT
Organism: Minisyncoccota bacterium; assembly: GCA_021734685.1. Lineage (GTDB taxonomy): Bacteria > Patescibacteriota > Minisyncoccia > Minisyncoccales > PWPS01 > PWHW01. The sequence continues at coordinate 3,788 of JAIPIL010000006.1, forward strand.
AACCAATATTAAAAAATATATGCCTAGATTTAATGGAAGTGGTCCTCTTGGATATGGTCCAATGACCGGAAGAGGAATGGGTCCTTGCCAAGGTTATGGAGCAGGAGGTGGAAGAGGTTACGGAATGGGATACGGAAGAAGGTTTTACAGCAGAAAAGAAGAAGCAGAAATGTTGAAAGAAGAGATAGAAGAATTAAAGAACGAACTTGAAGCAGCAAAAGAGAGACTATCTGAAGTAGAAGGTCAATAAAAAAGAAGGCCTTGGAATCGCCTCGCATAAAGCGAGGCGATGGTGGCCTTCTTCTTTTTATAATAACATTTTTTAACAAAATTTCAATATTTATGCCAAGACCAAGATTACAGCGAAGAGTTTGTTTTTCACCACTAGTTTCCTACTTTAAGCCAAAAGGGGTTCCTCTTAAAAATTTAGAGGTTGTGGAGTTAAGCATTGAAGAAGTTGAAGCCCTAAGACTGAAAAATATAGAACAGTTAGGGCAGATTGAGTGTGCAAAAAAAATGAAAACATCACAAAGCACTTTTCAAAGAATACTTTCTTCAGCTTACAAAAAAACATCAGAAGCTTTAATAGAAGGAAAAGCAATTAAAATAATTAAAAAATAAGGTTGCATTTTTTTTATATTTGTTATACATTTTAGTTATATAATTGTTTAAAAAAATGGAATACGAAGCAACCCAAGAAGAAATAAAAAGACTATTGGAAATGAAGGGTGATGTAAGAGGAATTGTTTTCAAAACAGACTATCTTTTTGTTTTAGATAAATTTGGAGAAGAAGGAGTCAAGAAGGTTGAGCAAGAGATAGAGAAGATGGGGTATTCTTTTAGTTATAAAAAAAATATAAACAGTATGGATTTTTATCCGATCGGATTGAGAGCAGTATCTCTTTTGGCGATTAGCAAAGTTTTTAATTTTGGAAAGAAAGAAATTGAAGAAATGGGAAAAGTTGCCCCCAAGTCATCAATAATGGTGAAGTTTTTTATGAGATATTTTTTATCTATTAAAAATATATTTGATAAGGCTGGAGAGATGTGGAGTAAGCATTATACAGTAGGAGAACTTGAAGCTTTTGATATAAACATGGATAAAAAATATGCAATTATGCGCATCCACGATATTAGTCTTCATCATATTTTTTGTGACTATCTTCAAGGATACTTTTCGTCTATTATCAGAATGGGAATAGGTGAAGATATTATAGCTGAAAGAACAAAGTGTATACATCGGGGAGATGATTATCATGAAGTTGTTTTAAGATGGTAAATCAAGAACAAAAAATAAAAACACTATTAGAAGATATGGAGTTACTTGAAGGTTACACAGAAGACCTTTTTTCTTTTGCTCCACTTCCTCTTTGTTTTATAAATCCAGCAGGGATGGTTTTAGAATCAAATCCTGCCTTTGAAAGTATGACTGGATATAATCAGAACGAGGCGGTTGGGGAAAAACTTTCTTTATTTGTTAATGACGAATATTTAAAAGAATTTTTAAACAAACTAATAGAAAAAGGAGAAATTAATGGAGAAGAAATTTTAATAAAAAACAAAGAAGGAGAAGATATCCCTGTTTTTATCTTCGCTAAAGTTAGAAAAACTGAAGAAAAAGAGATAAATGGAATCTTTATATCATTTTTTGATTTAACAGAAATAAAGAAAAAAGAAGCTGAGATTCAAAAGAACAAAAAAGAACTTGAAGAAAAGATCAAAGAAATGGAAAAATTTAATCAACTTGTAGTAGGAAGGGAGTTGAAAATGGCAGAATTAAAAGAAAGAATAAAAGAACTTGAAGATAAAATTAAGAAGATAGAGGGGTAAAAAATAAAAGCAGAGGCCGGGTTCTCTGCTTTTTTTGTTTACTGTTTTTGCCAATCTTTCCTAAAGATACTCATAAAGATTTCGTCAACATACTCTCCTTCTTTGAAAAAACCCTCTTTGAAGACTCCTTCAACTTGAAATCCACACTTTTTGTAGCACTTCTTTGCTCTTTCGTTGAAAGAAAGAACAGAGAGAGTGATTTTTCTGAGATTTACAGAAAGAAAAGCATACTCAATAACTTTCTTTATCGCTTCGGTTCCGTATCCTTTTCCGCGATACTCTTCTTCCCCGATAAAGATTCCAAGGTTTGCTTTTCTTGCAACGGAGTTGATCTGATGAAGACCAATGTTTCCGATGAGTTCTTTCTCTTTCAAGGATTCTATTCCGAAAACAATATCAGTTGATTTGTTTTTGCTGAGACTTTCAACCCAATTTTCTTCATCAAAAGTGTTCATCGGGAGATAGATAGAGAGGTATCTCGTTGTTTCTTCATCGTTTACCCACTCAACCAATTTCGGAACATCACTTTTTTCAATGGGTCTCAAGTTGATTTTACTGCCTTTTCTGAAGATTACCATAGCAAATTCTCCTTTCTGTTATTTATAAAGAACATATAAAGAACTATGCTAAACAAAAACCCGGCTTCTGTTTAGCCGGAGAATTACATTTTTTATTCTTTTTTAAGGTTTATATTAATATAATACTTCGGCAAAACACAAATAGTTGAAAGCATGTGATCCAACAACAGGATAACAAAAAATTCCTGATGCATTCATCAAGCTATTATTTGTGTTAATAAGTTGTACTACATTAAATTTAAACATAATTCATTATAATAAACAATAAAAATAATGTCAACCCCCATGTCCAACCCGGGGTTGGACATGGGGGGTCTTTGACATTGTTGGAGTTTTGTTGTATATTTAGGGGCAAGGGATAAGTCACTGCTCGCAAGAGGATATATCTGGCGAGCTTTTTATTTGAATAACAATAATTATATGTATAAAAAACAAAAAAGATCTTTTGGAAAGAAAAGATCGTTTAACAAAAAACAAGGAGGAAGAAAAGAAAAAAGCGGAAAACCTTTTTCTAAATATATAAAATCTTCAAAATTTGTTAACAAGTCTGAACAAAACAAAGAGGTTTATGTTTCTGAAAATAAATTTATTGATTTTGATATTGATAAAAAACTGAAAGAAAATATCAGCAAGAAAGGGTATGAAACACCAACAGAAATTCAAGATAAAACAATTCCTCTTATTTTAGAAGGAAAGGATGTTATTGGAGTTGCAAATACTGGAACGGGAAAAACAGGAGCTTTTCTGCTTCCACTGATAGATAAGGTTTTTAAAAACAAAAAACAAAAAGTTTTTATAATCACTCCAACAAGAGAACTTGCCTTTCAGATAAACGAGGAGCTCTTTTCTTTAACAAAAGATATGAATATTCGGTCAGTGGTTTGCATTGGTGGTTCAAATATGTTCAACCAAGTTAAAAAAATAAAAGAAAATCCAAGTTTTGTTATTGGAACTCCTGGTCGTTTAAAAGATCTCGTAATGAGAAAAAAATTATCTATTAAGGCGTTTTCAAATATTGTTATTGACGAAGCAGACAGAATGCTTGATATGGGATTCTTAGATGATGTTCGTTTTTTAACAAATGAACTTTGTGATGCTCGTCAATCACTTCTCTTTTCTGCAACCATCTCTCCTGAAATTGAAAAAGTAATAAATAGTTTTTCAAAAGACCCGGTAAAAGTTTCTGTAAAAACAAGAGAAACAGCAGAAAATGTAGATCAAGATATTGTTCGCACAAATAGTAGCAAAGAAAAAATAGAAAAACTTTGTAAGTTTTTAGAAAATAAAAAAGAATTCAAAAAGGTTCTTATTTTTGGAAGGACAAGAAGAGGAGTTGAAAATTTATCAAGAGATTTAAACAAAAAAGGGCTTACAGCGGTTTCTATTCATGGAGATAAGACACAGGCAAAAAGGCAACAAGCATTAAGCTTATTTAAAAAAGGAGGAGTTCAATCGCTTGTAGCAACTGATGTAGCGGCTCGTGGGTTGGACATAGACAATGTAAGTCATGTCATTAACTTTGATGTTCCTGCAACTTACGATGACTATATTCATCGTATTGGAAGAACAGGAAGGGGAGATAAAACAGGGATTGCTCTCACTTTTGTATAAAAACTTCATCCTTGTTTTTTTGTTTTTTGTGATATAATGAAAATTATATGAAAAACAAAATCTTCCTACTTAAAATTTTATCTTTTTGCTTCTTGTTTGTTTTTTCTTTTTCTTTGGTTGAGGCTCAGCAACAAAGATCAATTAGTCAGATTAATTCTCAAGAAAGAAGAATGGAGATGATAGAAAACTCAGTAAATCATCTTCTTTCTTTTGTTGGTGAAGATGAAGAGAAAGAGGAAATAAGAAGAACCTTAAGAAATATTTCTGCTATTGCAGAAAATATAAGAACAAGACTGGAAGAAAAAAGAGAAAGAGCAAGGAATTTTGTTGAGTGTTTAGAAGATGAAGAATTTGTTATTTATGGTTTTGAAGTGTTACCTGATTGTAGTGCTCTTTTGAGCCAGTTTGGAGATTATGATTTTGTTGATCTTATATATGTAGAGTGTTCAGAAAATGAAGAAAAATGCAGTAATGAGATGAAGGAGTATTATGTTCCTGAAATACAGATAAAAGGGGAAGTTTATTCTGGAGAAACAGACACCTCTTCAATAGAAAGAGAGACGGGGTGTCTTTTTTAATATTACTAATATATGATAGACCAGATTATTATTAGTGGCGTCATTATTGCAACTCTTGTTTTTTTTATAACAGGAAAATGGAGATATGATGTTGTTGCTTTGCTCTCTCTCTTTACGGTTGCCGCTTTTGGTTTAATTCCGTTAGATGACATCTTCTTAGGATTTGTTGATCCGGTAGTTGTTCTTATTGTTGCGATGCTAGTAATAAGTAATGCTCTTGTTGCCTCTGGGGCAATTGATTTTATTGCTAAAAGTCTTAAATTTACAGGAAGCAATCCTGTTTTTCAGTTAGTAGTCCTTTCAGTTTTTACTGCTTTTCTTTCAGCGTTTATAAACAGTATGGGAGCATTGGCTTTTGTAATTCCGATTGCTATAAAAATGGCAAGGCAGAGTAACACTCCTCTTTCCTTATTTCTAATGCCACTTGCCTTTGCTTCTCACTTTGGGGGAGGAGTAACTCTTATCGGGTCAGTTTCAAACATTGTTGTTTCTGGATTTAGAGCCGAAGAAAGTGTCCCTTTTGGTTTTTTTGATTTTGCTTCGGTAGCTCTTCCGATATCAGTAATAAGTATAATTTTTATTGCACTTATTGGATGGCGCTTGATTCCTAAAAGAGAAAGTGCCCTTTCACAAGAAGATTCTTTTGGAGGATACACTACCGAAGTAAAAATAGCAGAAGGATCTCCAGTAATTGGAAAAACAATTGAAGAGTTTTATGAATTTTGTAAAGAGCATTTTGGAGTTTTTGCCTTAATAAGAAACGAGAGTTTTATGCCAGACCCTTCTCCTTTTACTGTTTTGAAAGAGGGAGATGTCTTAGCGTTAGAGATTGGTGCTGATTCTCTTGAATCAGTTGCTGTTACTGCAAAATTGGAACTTCTTCACAAGAAGCCGATTAAAGATAGCGAAGATTATCTTAAAAATCTTGAAATAACTGAAATAGTTATTTCAAAAAGTTCGCCACTTATTGGAGAAACTGCAAAGGATTACAGCCTAAGAGATAGTTATCGGGTAAACTTGCTTGCTCTTCGTCGTTCAGGATTAAAGATAAGAGAGCGGATTGGCGATATTAAACTTCGCTCTGGAGATGTTCTTATTATTCAAGGACACCCACAAAGAATTAGTAAATTTATAAAAAGATTTGATCTTCTCTTACTAAAAGAAAGAGATTTTAATTTTGACGGAAAAAAAGAATCAGCAGTTCTTGCTTCTTTAATCTTTTTAGGGGCAATTTTAATTTCAGTTTTTAGCACCTTACCAGTACATATTATTTTTGCAGGAACAGCTTTGTTAATGGTTGCTGTTGGTCTCATATCTCCACTGAAAATGTATCGCTCGGTTGATTTCTCAATGATAGTCCTTATTGCAGTTATGATTCAATTAGGAGTTGTTTTTTATGAAACAGGAGCAGCTTCTTCTTTGGCAAGTTTATTCTTTTTAACAGAGTCAATTTCTCCAGAAATTGCTTTGGCTATTATTTTTATTGCCAGTATACTACTTTCTGATATACTTAGTAATATTACAGTTGCTATCCTTCTTGCTCCCGTAGCACTTTCTATCGCAAATAGCTTTGGAGTGTCACCTGATCCTTTTTTTATAGCAGTTGCTATCGGATCAGGATCTTCTTATCTTACTCCGATCGGACACCAGTCAAATATTTTTGTGATGGGAATTGGAGGCTATAAATTCAAAGATTACTGGAGATTAGGTCTTCCGTTAGAGATTATTACTTTTGTTGTTGGATTTTTTCTTATCCTTCACTTCTGGCCATTTTAAATTATGTTTTTAAAGAAAAAAATTATAAAAATAAGAGATGTTGAGTTCAAAGAGCCAAATGCTATTGATAGGGCACTAGACAAGTTTTTTCTATTTGCAATTCCTAAATTCGTAACTCCGAATCATCTTACAATTATTAGATACATAACTGTTCCAGTTGTCTTCTTTCTTTTGATTTATCAGTATTACTTTTGGGGATTACTTCTCTTTATATTTTCTGCCTTTACAGATGCTCTTGATGGAGCGCTGGCAAGAACCAGAAAACAGATAACAGATTGGGGAAAAATCCATGATCCACTAGCAGATAAACTTTTAATAGGATTTTCAGGGGTAGTTGTTATTAGTCAATATATAGGAGTAGAGGTTATTACAATTATTATCATTCTTGAGGTATTAACAATGATTATTGCTCTTGGTTTTTATGACAAGAATAACAATTCAGGAGCAAAGTTACCAGGAAAAATAAAGATGATTTTTCAGTCATTAGGAGTTGGCCTTCTTCTTGTTTACGCAGTTCAATCACTCCCTCTCATTCTTCTCTTTGCCACTATTCTCCTACATATATCAATCTTCTTCAGTATCTTTAATCTTTTCTTTTGCTTGCTAATTTCAAAATCAATATAAAAAAGATAAATAAAAAAAATGGTACAGATCACACCTGTGCCATTTTTTTTTGTGAGTTAGTTTTTGTATTTTTCTAACTCCTCCTTCAATTGTCTGATCTCTTCTTTTAGTTCTATCATTCTGTTTTCCCTTCCCATTGTTAAGCGGTGGAATTTTTCAAGCTCAGTAACTCTGTTTTGTAATTCTTTTGTTCTGTCTTGTATCTTTCCTTCTAATCCTTTGTTTAGTTCTTCAAGCTCTTTTGTTCTTTCTTGAACTTTTATCTCAAGAGATTTTTTTGATTCTTGCAACTGAGTTTCTGATTCTTTAAGAACCTTGTTTTGTTCTTTGACTCGGTTGTAATTATCCTTAAGATCTCCTGCCAGCTTGTTTAAAGTCTTTGCCAGTGTTCCTATCTCATCTTTTGTAGGAGCAGCAATTCTATGGTCTAAGTTTCCTTTTCCCATAATTTCTGCACCTTCAGAAACTTTTTTCAAAGGATTAAGAACAAGAATTTTTATTATCCAGAAAGATGCAAAAATATCACCGAAAAGAAGCAGTGCTCCAAGAATCCAAATTAACTGAATTTGAACATCTAAAAACTCTTCGTATTTTTCATCAGAAAGATAAAATTTAACTTCCCCGAGTCTTCTAGGATTTTGGTCTATCGGATCATACATTACAAGGGAAGAAAAAGTATTACCGCACATAGTGCAAGTAGCAACATCTTCTCTTTTTTCTTCATCTACTAACTCTGAAACATAATCAGCAACTATTGTTTCTTCGTGGTAGATCTCTATTCCAAGAATCTGGGAGTCTTGTCTTCCTATGTAATTAACAGAAAGCTGGAGAGCGGGATAGTTGTAAGAAAGCAAGTCTTCAATACAAAAATCAGAAAGAGCAGCTGCCATTGAGTTTCCATATGTTTCTACCTGACTTTGGATTATATCTCCTGTTTGACTTATCTGGAGATACAAGGCGATAACAAGAAAGAACAATACTTCTATTCCGACCGCTCCAAGTAGTTTTACCTTTAAAGAAAAAGGTTTTTTTAGTGGTTTCATTTTTCTTTTTTATTACTTTCCCCAAGCATCAAGATCGTAGAATATTTCTCCATGAACAGAATCAATGGCTTCTTTTACGGGAAGATAATCTTCAATACTAACAGCAACAAAACGATTATATCCGGCATCTACTCTTTCGTGAATTAGAGGATCAACTTCGTAAGAAGCAAGGATAGCACTTCTTACTTCTTCTATCTCTTCGTCAGAAAGGACACTTCTATTAGCTGAAATTGGAAATTCTGGAACTGGAGCATGACGCCAAATTGATCTTATTGGAGCGTTGTCTTCAAGAAACTTTCCCATTGTTTGTTCATTAACAAATGCTCCATCAACAACTCCTCTTAAAAGAGCCTCTACTGCTTTGTCGTGAGATCCAAGATAATTTAAACCACCGTCTGCAAAAAAAGTTGAAGAATCAATTCCTTCTTCAATAAGCATTCCTTCGGGCATTAATCCACCTGATGTTGAGGAAACGCTTGTTCCAGCAACTTTCTTTCCTTGCAGATCCCAAACACTTTGGTATGGTGAATCTTCAAGAACAAGAAGATCTCCTTGATATGTTGGAGATCCAGTATATCTCTCTCCACAAGCAAGAACCTCTATATCATCTCCGATGTTACCATAAGCTTGAATTGTGGTAACAGGAGCAAGGAACACAAGTCCTATATTTCCTTCTACAAAATCTTTTACTACTGCGGTATATCCTCCAAGCTCACCTTCAGTAGGGTAAAACTTCATCTCTATATTAAGATCGGTGTATTCGTTTAAATAATTTTCAAGAGCACCAAAGCGATTAAGCATTTCGCTTGGGTTTTGTAACGGGAGAACTCCCATATAAATTACATCTTCTTCTTCCTCTTCTTCTTCACCAGCTGGAACAACAGGAGTAACTGGTTCAACTGGTTCTTCTTTGGTAACAAAGAAGACTAAAGTTGCGATTAAAATGATAATTGCCAAAACAACAACTCCACCAAGAATCCACTTTTTAGGGTCTTGTTCTGGCTCTTCTTCGTATTCGTAGTTATTAATTGTGTTTTCTTCTTCCATATTTTTTATTTTTTTAAAGTTTTATTTATAAGCCCGACCTTTTAGAATAATCTCTTACCTCTATAATAGTCACTTTTTTTATTTTATACAAATGCTTTTGTTTTTTTAATATTATGTGTTATATTTTAGTATGTTTTCCGTGAATAGATTACTGGTAAAAAAATTTATTATATTTTTTTTAATAGCAGTTTCAATAACTACCGCTGTTTTTCTATTTACTATTTCTCGCTCTGAAAAAATAAAAGCACCAGTCCATATTTCTGCAGAACCGTTGTCTTATAGTGAGATACTTGTTTCTTGGGAAGAAGATGAAAAAAGTGATCACTACAATATATATAGAGCAACAAATCAAAGCAGTTCTTATATTAAAATAGATTACACCGATAATGGAGAATATATAGACAAGGATCTGATGCCTAGCACAGCATATTATTACAAAGTAACAAAAGTTATTAATTACGAAGAGAGTGAATATAGTTCAAGAGCAAGTGCTTTTACTAAACCAATGATGCCAACAGGAGTAAAAGTAACTTCAGAAGATTTTCAAGAAACAATGCGTCTTCAAGTTAACCTAGATTGGAACTACTCTTTTGTCGCTGATGAATATAACATATATAGATCTTCTCAAGAAGAAGGGCCTTATGAAAAAATAGGAACAAGTAGCGTAGAAAGTTATGCTGATAATGACATTGAACCAGAAACAGTTTATTATTATACGATCACACAAGTTGCAAACAACACAGAGAGTGTTTATAGCGATGTTGTCCAAATTTTAACATCCAAGGAGTGGGTTTGTGGTGATGTTATTAATTACGGAGGAAAGGATTACGAAACAGTAATAATCGGATCAAGTTGCTGGTTTACTGAAAACTTGAATGTTGATGAAGATGACATTAATTACAACTGCTCTGTTGAAAAAAAATGTTACGGAGACAAAGAAGAAAATTGTGATATTTACGGAGCCCTTTACAATTTTGAATCAGCTTCTTGTAATGAGAAAAAAGAAGAAACAAGGGGGATTTGTCCTACCGGATGGAGGATTCCTACCGACGATGACTGGTCTGATTTTGAGATTGCAATAGGGATGAGCAAAGAAGAAACGGACATTTACGGATATCGTGGAAGCAACGAAGCAAGTAAGATTTCTGATGGCTATAACTTATGGCTTTCTGGGAAGTTAAGAGAAGATAAAGATTTTTCAGCTTTTTCTTTTAATATTTTTCCTGGGGGATTTTCAACTTGGCGATTTGATGGCATCGGTGAAACAGTTTTTTTGTGGTCAGCAACTCCATCAAATGAAGACCCTGAATGTCGGGTTAGAGAGAACGGATACAGAATAAGATTAATAAACTACGATAATACAAAAATAAAATTAAGTTGCCTTGCAGAGAGCGATATGGCTTATGTTCGCTGTGTAAGGCCTTTATAATATGAATATCCAAAAAGTAAAAGAGTTGTTTTTAAATAAAAAAATATTACTACCTGTTTTAGGTGGAGTTGTTCTTCTCCTTATTTTAATATTATTTTTATTATTTTCTGGTTCTAAAACAGAGCCTCCTTTTGATCTTCGTGCTGAAGCAAGAGATTATGACAAAGTAAACCTTACTTGGCTTGATGAAAGTGACGGAGAAGAGTATAATATATACCGTTCTTTATCTTTAAAAGGAGATTATGAAAAGATTGACACTGTGGAAGATAGACACTATCTTGATTGGGGTCTTGAGCCAGAAACAAACTACTATTATAAAGTAACATTAGTTAAAAAAGAAAAAGAAAGCGACTTTAGTTCTGTGGTTCAAGTTTTTACTGAAAATGTTGGCGAAGTAAGAAACTTAACTGTAGAAGAAGTGGGAAGTAGCTATGTTAAACTTTCATGGGAAGGATTTAGAGATAGCAATGGTTATGTAATATATAGAACCGAAGATGTAAACAAGCCTTATTCAAGGGTTGGATCAACAAATAATGCTTATTATCTTGACACAGAACTTGAAAGCGACAAAACATATTATTATGCAGTTTCTCAGATTATAAATGGAAGAGAAGGTGAATATAGCAATCAACACTTAGAAGTGAAAACAGAGTATTACTGGTTCTGTGGATATGCCGTTAGCTATGAAGGAGAGTTATATAACACTATTAACATCGGAGAACAGTGTTGGTTTAGTAGCAACTTAAATTATCCAACCGCCACTGGAAGTTGGTGCTATAACAACGATATTGAAAACTGCTCTTCTTACGGAAGATTGTATGATTTCAAAACAGCAGTAGGTGAAGATAAAGATATCTGTCCTGAAGGATGGAGAGTCCCAACTGATGATGATTTTGCGAAATTGGAAAGAGAAATGGGAGTTAGCGAAGCAGAAATTATCAGCCAAGAGTGGAGAGGAGGAGAAAGAAGTCTTGGTGATAAGTTAAAAACAGAAGATTACTGTTCAGAAATAGATGATCGTTTTTGTGGAACAGTTGATCTTGATATTGAGATGGGAGGAGTTAGAGAAAAAGATGAAAGCTTTTTGTATCTTGGAACCCGTTCTTTCTTTTGGACCTCAAGCTCAGAAGAAGATTTTGGGTGGGTTCGTGGTTTTGGAAGAGAAAAAGCGGGTGTTTATAGAGGCTTAGAAGACAAAGAAGCGGGACTTTTTGTCCGATGTATTAAAAAATAATAATTTAAAATTATGATTAACAATATTTTAGCCGTTTTATTTGGAGTAGCTTTAATCGGGGGAACTGTTTATTATGTTAACTTAGAACCTGAAGAAGAAGCGAAAGAAGAAGAAATTGAAAGTGAAGTTGAGGTTGAAGAAGAAGATTTAGTAGAAGAAGAGTTAATTTCTTTAGTTGAGTGCTTGGAAGAAGCAAATGTTATTGCTTACGGATCAAGAACTTGTCCTCATTGTATAGCTCTTGTAGAAAGTTTTGGTGGTTATGATGTTATAGATCCTATTTATGTTGAGTGTAGTACAGGGGACGAGAGATGTCAGACAGACAAACAAACTGGTTATGTTCCAGAAATTCAGATAAACGGCGAGCTTTATCAAGGAGAAAGGTCTCCAGCAACGATAGCGGAAGTTGCAGGTTGTGAGTTTTAAATTATGGGACTTTTAAGAATTATTTTTTTAACAATATTTTTAATTGTTGTTGTTCCAACAATTATTGCTTTTCTTCTTATCTCTCTTTTAACTGCTGGATTTAACTTTTTGGAGTTTTCACTGCCAGTTGCTTTTCTTATGGTTCTTTTTATAATTGTTGCTTCTTCAGTTAATATTCCAGTAGGAAAGAGAAGTTATGTTGAAGTAATAGAACCTCGCTTTTTTGGATTATTTAATCGCACCGTCAATAGGGTTCAAGGGGTTTCAGTTAATTTAGGAGGAGCAGTAATTCCGCTTGTTATTGCAGGGGTTTTCATTTCAACAATAAATGAAGCAGGTTTGTTAAAAGAGTTAATGATTATAACAGGAATAACAGCAGTTGTTTCTTTTGCTGGTTCCCAGTTTGTGGAAAATAAAGGGATTGTTATATCTATTATTCTTCCGGTCCTTTTTACTGTTCTTTTTTCACTTATCCTTGCGCCTGAAGAGGTGGCAAGAGTTGCATTTAGTAGCGGTGTTTTAGGGGTTGTTATTGGTTCTGATCTGATGCATCTTCCTTACGCATTAAAAAGTGGAAAAAGCGTAATATCAATTGGAGGAGCAGGGATTTTTGACGGAATATTTCTAGTTGGAATTCTTTCCGCAATAATAGCTAATTTTCTTTGACAAAAACATAAAAATAGTGTATCCTTATGGTGGGTTAAAGAGGTTTTTTAGCCCGGAGAAATAGGTCGGATTTCTTAAAATTTAAAAACAAATTTACTTATTCTACAATATAATGGAAGGAATAATTAAAACACTTACCGAAAGAGGATTTGGCTTTATAGAAAGAGAAGGAGAAGATGATATCTTCTTTCACTCCAACGATTTAGTTGATACACAATTTGATGATCTTAAGGTAGGAGACAAAGTTAGTTTTGAGGTTGCTCAATCTAACAAAGGACCAAAAGCGAGCAATGTAACTCGCATCTAAAAGAGATTTTAGAAACTTTCAAGAGGGGGTTGTTACCCCCTTTTGTTGTTTTTATTGAAATTTCAATGCTATAATGGATTATGTCACAAAAAATTAAAGGAGTAATAAGCATCACTACCTCAGGATGCGGATATTTAAAAACAGAGGGTCAAGAAGAGGAGGACATTAAAATCAATGCTTCTCTTTTAAACACTGCTCTTCATAATGATGAGGTGGAGGTTGTTCTTCTTCCTAAAAAAGAAAAAGAAAGACAGCACGGAGAAGTGATTAGTGTGTTAAAAAGAGCAAAAGAAAGATTTGTTGGGAGAATTGACAGAAAGAACGGAAAAAGTTTTGGATTTCTTATTCCTGATGATAACAGGATGTATGTTGATATTTTCATTCCAAATATTGATAAAAGTATTAACAGAAAGAAGAAAGTCTTAGTTGAAATTGAAAAATGGAAAGATCCTAAAAAAAATCCAGAAGGAAAAATTGTAAAGGTTATTGGGAATAAAGGAGTGAACGATGTTGAGCTGGAGTCAATTGTTTTAGAAAAAGGACTTGAGATTGATTTTCCTTCTCAAGTTGAAAAAGAAGCAGAAAACATTGAAAGGAAAGGGTTTGACTTAAAAAATAGGCGTGATTTCAGAAATGATCCTGTTTTTACAATAGATCCAGAAGACGCGAAAGATTTTGATGACGCCTTGTCAGTTAAAGATATTGGTGATGGGCTTTATGAAGTAGGAGTTCATATTGCAGATGTTTCTTACTATGTCAAAGAGGGTTCAAAAATTGATAAAGAAGCACGAAAGAGAGCATTTTCAATATATTTGGTTGACCGAACAATTCCGATGCTTCCTGAAGTTTTATCTAATAATTTGTGTAGTTTAATGCCCGACAAAGATAGGGCAACCTTTTCAGCAGTTTTTAAGATGAAAGAAAACGGAGAAGTCGTTGATAGCTGGTTTGGGGAAGGAGTTATCTGTTCTAAAAGAAGATTTTCATACAAAGAAGCGCAAACTATTTTAGACAACAAAAAAGGTGAATTTCATAAAGAACTTTCAATTTTAGCAAAGATTGCAGAACGCTTAAAAAAAGAAAGAATGGACGCAGGGGCACTCTCTATAGAAGAAGATGAGCTGTTTTTTGAACTTGATAATGACGGAAGGCCAATTTCCCTTTATCGTAAAGAACATCTTTTCACACACAATCTTATTGAAGAGTTTATGGTTATTGCCAACAAAACAGTGGCTGAAAAATTCAACACTCTTCACCGTATTCACGACAATCCTGACAGAAAAACAATAAGTAGTTTAATTGCCTTCCTGCTTGGACTTGGTTACAGAATAAATATAAAAGGAGATGAGATCTCTTCATCTGAAATTAACAAGCTTTTTCAAGATATTAAAGGAAAAGACGAAGAGTTTTTGGTTAAAAATATGGTTTTAAGATCAATGTCTAAAGCAAAATACTCAACACTAAGTAAAAGACACTTTGGACTTGCTCTTAATAAATATATGCACTTTACTTCTCCGATAAGAAGATATGCCGACCTTGTAATGCACAGAATTGTTAAGAAAAAACTAAGAAACGAAAAAGTTAAACCAGAAAACTACGAAGAAGTTGCTCGTGAGATATCACTCCGAGAGCTCGATGTCCTTGATGCAGAACGCTCTTCTATTAGATATAAACAAGTCCAGTATATGGCAAACAAGGTTGGGGAAGAGTTTCAGGTTATTGTTTCCGGAGTAACTAGTTTTGGAATTTTTGTTCAAGAGATTGAAACAAAAGTAGAAGGAATGATATCTATCCGTGATATGGATGATGATTATTATATCCTTGATGAAGAATCATATTCTTTAATAGGAACAAGAAAAAGAAAACGATACGCTCTAGGAAACAAAATAAAAGTAAAACTAGTAGAAGCAGATCAAGAAAACAGACGCCTAAACTTTGCAATAATCTAACACAAAAAAAGCCGTGCAGGGGTGGAGCGTGCACAGCTTTTTAAAATACAAGAAAGAAAAACGGCACAGGTTGCACCTGTGCCATTTTTTTCTTGAATCATTGACAAAACCACTCTTTTTAGTTATTATATAAAAAGTTAAGTACACTTACAATTAAAAAGAGAAGGAGTAAAAAATGAGAAGATTATCTGTGTTTACCGGCATTTTTGTTTTGTTTGTAATTTTGACAGTTAACTTTAACGTTGTTTATGCAAGAGTTGGACCTTTGTCCATCCCCGGGTTGGACATTGAGGAAAATGACACAACCTCCAAGATTTATGAAGAATACCGTGCCTTTGCTGTTGACGGACAACTGAAAAACGTGGAAAGATTTACGCCGAAAGCAGAGGAAGATGTAAGAATTGTTATTTTTCCTGAAGATTTTCCCTCCAGAGTAAACAAGTACGAAGTTATTCAAGCCCTCGTTTATGACGAGGAAAAAGAGTTTGTTGTTCCTGGAGAGCAGATTGTTACTGATTTCTTCCTGTTAAAAATGACCCCTGAAGTAGAAGAAAGGGATTCGCTTGTTGTGACCTACGATCCTCAAACCAAGAAGATTTCAACAACTGTTACTCCTGATCAAAAAAAAGGAAACGGGACTAGTGAAATTAAGCAACTGATCTTTTTTAACCCCTTAGGGCTTACATTTATTTTTGCGATAGCACTGATAAGTGGAAGTATGATGAGGATTAAAAAAAGAAAACTTGGACTGGTGTTAATTTTGCTTTCAGGGGTGCTTGCTGTTGTATTTGCTATAAAACTGGGCCCAGTTGCATTTACACGTTCACCCTTAATTATAATTATGATTATAGCTACAAGCATGTTTGGCGTTTGCATTGCAAGCATGTTTCCTCACGGGACAGCACTGTTCATTTTTACTCTTATACTGGTGGCTATGCACATTGTTGTTACCTTTATGATTATAATACCACTTGAAAAAGTAGAAATAATGCCCGCCGTCTTTTTCAAGATGTACACTTTAAATGCGACATTCTTCTTGTTACTGGTTTTTGGAATAAGCTTTTTGACAAGAAAAAAAGAAATAAAAAAGGAGAATACTGCTTAACACTCAACAAGGCTAAACAAGCCAAAGCTCAGCTCGGGAAAACCTCCCCCGCTGAGCTTTTTATTTAAAAAAATGCCATAGGTGACACCTATGGCATTTTTTCTAAAAGGGAAATGGCACAGGTTGCACCTGTGCTGTTTTTTATTTTTCTGGTTTTTGGTTTGAGATGAACTTGCAGTCGGGGTATCGGCTACAGCCGTAGAAGTAGTTTCCTTTTTTTGCTCTTCTTTTGACAACATCTCCTTCTCCGCACTCGGGACACTTTATATCAAGATCTTCTTCTTTAATTGATTTTATATTTTTGCACTCTGGATAATTCTCACATCCGTAAAACTTTCCAAAACGGCTCTGCTTTATCTTCATCTTTCCTCCACACTTGTCGCAATCAAGCTCTTCGGTGTTATCTTCTTCAGAGGTTAGCGGTTTTGAGTTTTTGCACTCAGGAAAGTTTTTACAGGCCATAAACTTTCCGTATCTTCCCATTTTTATAACCATCTCCCCGCCACATTTTTCACATTTTTCGTTTGTTTTTTCTTCTTGCATAATGTCTTCTTTTTTAAGTTCTTTTTCTTTTTTTTCTAATTGTTTTGCGAAGTCGCCGTAGAAAGTAGCGATAGTTTCTTTCCACTCTTTTTTTCCTTCAGCAACTTTATCTAAACTTGCTTCCATCTCAGAGGTAAACTTTCGGTCAACAACAAAAGGAAAGTGTTTTGATAGAAGGTCGTTAACAATCTTTCCTATCTCAGTTGGTTTTAACTGTCTTCTTTCTAGCTTTTCAAGATAATTTCGGTAAAAAAGAGTTGATAGGGTTGGGGCATAAGTGGATGGTCTTCCAATTCCATTTTTTTCAAGTTCTTTAATCAGGGTTGCTTCTGTAAATCTTGCCGGTGGTTTCGTGAAGTGTTGTTCAGTTAATATCTCTTCAAGGGTTAACTTTTCTTTCTCTTCTACTTCAGGAAGTTCGTTCTCTTCAAACTTAACCGGATAAACTTTTGTAAATCCACTGTGTTTCAAAACAGACCCAGAGCTAGAAAGAATATACTTATCTTTATTTTCTGCGTTTATATCTATAGTAGTGCTGTAAAAAACTGCTTCACTCATCAGAGAGGCGGTAAATCTTCTCCAGATAAGATCGTAAAGTTTTACTTCTTCATCTTTTAACTTTCCAACACTTTCAACTGTTTTTTCAGGATATGCTGGTCTAATCGCTTCGTGAGCTTCTTGTGTTTTTCCCTTACTCTTGAAAGATCTTCCTTTGTAATAATCTTTTCCAAAAGTTTCTGTTATGTATTTTTTTCCGGCGACTACTGCCTGTGAAGAAAGGTGAACCGAGTCCGTACGGTGATAAGTTATAAGTCCTTTTTCATAAAGTGACTGCGCTACGCCCATCGTGAATTTAGAAGGAAATCTTAATCTTTTAAATGCTTCTTGTTGCATCGTGCTAGTAGTGAAAGGAGGGAGTGGATTTCTCTTCTTTTCTTTTTTACTGACGGAGAGAACGGTGAAGGTGGCACCTTTCAGATCACTCTCTATCTTTCTTGCCTCTGTTTCATTTTTTATATCAAGCCGAGATATTTTTTTTCCACCAACTTCTTTTATCCCCGCAGTCAAACTTCCTTTTTCAGCATTAAGGAGAGCGTCAATACTCCAGTACTCTTCAGCATTAAACTTTTCTATCTCTTCTTCGCGGTCGCTTACTATTTTTAAAGCAACAGATTGGACTCTTCCCGCAGAAAGACCACGAGCCACTTTCTTCCAGAGAAAAGGGGATAGCTTGTATCCAACAATTCTATCAAGAACTCTTCGCGCTTGCTGAGCATCAACCAAGTTTTTATCCAACGCTCTTGGATTTTTTATTGCTTCTTCAACGGCACTTTTTGTTATCTCGTTAAAAGAAACCCTCTTATACTCTTCCAACCCCAAAACATGGGCAAGATGAAAAGAGATCGCCTCTCCCTCGCGGTCAGGATCAGTGCTAAGATAAACCAGTTCTGCTTTTTTCACAGCGTCTTTTAAGAGTTTGATGTTTTTTCTTGCTCTTGTTGGGATCACATACTGTGGCTCAAAATTATTTTCAACATCAACTCCCAACTTACTTTTAGGAAGATCACGAACATGACCTCCAGAGGCAAGAACCTTGTAGTCTTTCCCAAGAAATTTTTCAAGGGTTTTTGTTTTGGTTGGACTCTCAACTAATACTAGATACATAAAATTTAATTATTAAAAAAAGACACAGAAAATAATAACACAAAAACCCTTTTTCTCCAAAAAAAGCGGTGCGGGGGTGGAGCGCGCACCGCTTTTTTGGTTGACAAAAAAATTAAAATATAATATAATATGGAAACAGTAAGGAAAGAAGAGTTCTTTTAATGTGTTTAAGATTTTTTGAGATTATCTGCGAGCAACCTTTTATCTCTTGCAATTTCCTTCGGGTTTTGCAAGTAAATAAAATCCCTCCTTTTTATTAAGAGCGTGGGACTTGCTAGACAATGTTTAGTTTAAGTTTTACGCTCTTAGGTTGGTGTCCGTAATGGACGCTTTTGTCTATTGTGTTGCTTGTCAATACAAGAGACAAGGCTCGTAGATAATCTCAAGAAATTTTATCGACCTTTATTTCAACAGTCTTGTTGGTTAACCCTAACAAGACTGTTTTTTTTAACTCTTTGGCAATGTCTTTTTCTATATCAAGTTGTTTTTGAGAAGTTTTTTTAAGGACGATTTTTTTTGCTTTTTCGCTTCCTTCTTGTGAAACTCCTACGCGTAGTCGCCAGAAATCTTTTGTTCCAACTGCTTTTATAACTGATAACACTCCGTTGTGCCCTGCGGCTCCTCGAGAGTATGAAAATCTTATCTTTCCAACTGGAAGATCAGTATCATCGTGAACAACTATTAGTTTTTCAAAGTTAGTGTTGAATTTTTTTACAGCTTTTTTGACTGGGCCACCAGAAAGATTCATAAAAGAAAGGGGTTTTATTAGAACAACCTCCTTGTCATCAATAAAGCCTTTTGAAACAAGACTATCCACGGTATTATCTTTTGAAAATAAAGGAAATCCTTCTTCTTCCTGAAGAAAAGAAACAACTCTAAATCCAACATTGTGAACAGTCTTTTCATATTTTTCTTTTGGATTTCCCAATCCAACAATAAGAAAAGCACTGCTCTTTTCACCTTCTCCCAAAAATTTTTTCTTTATATTGTTCCACATAATAAACTAAAATTTTCAATTTTCAATTTGACAATTTTCAAAACTGGATTCCCGCTTTCGCGGGAATGACAAGGTGGAGGGGCTCCATCGTCATTGCGAGGGCTTTAGCCCGTGGCAATCTCTTGTGGACTGCAGGAATGATGGGATTCTTCGCTTCGCTCAGAATGACGGGGGGGGTTCAAGAGATTGCTTCGTTGCTTCACTCCTCGCAATGACGGTAGATAGTCAAATGTCAAAGGTCAATTCATTATACACTTGCTTGATAAATTTGGGAAATTTTGGTAAAATTACAATATGAAAGAAGTATTTAAAAGTGTAGCAAAGGAGGCATTGAAGGTCCTTCTTGTTGTTGTCTTCGTTGTTTTGCCGATCCGTTACTTTGTTTTTCA
>JAIPIL010000007.1 GCA_021734685.1 Minisyncoccota bacterium
ACTATCCTTGTCTTTGTTTGTGCTTTTTGTTTTTACAGATAATATAAACTCGGCCTTTGCGCCGAATAACTTTGCAATCTTTACAAATTTTCTTGACTGATGACTGTACTTTCATTCTACTGAAAACAGAAACAAGCGTTTCTGTTCTTATTAACTAAACTTTATACAATTACTACAACAAGGGTAATTTTACACCCTAACTTAAAAATTGTCAAATGAGGGATTCCGCACTACCCTCTATACACAATTCTTCCTTTTGTTCGGTCGTAATCATCTCTCTCTATTGTCACTTTATCTCCAGGAAAGATCTTTATTCGGTGAATTCTAAGCTTTCCAGCAAGATAAGCGTTAATCTCTGTCTTGTCTTCCAACTCAACTCTAAACTTTGTATTGGGGAGTGCTTCTAAAACAACTCCTTTTTCGGCGTTTCTTTTTTGTTTCATTTGTTATTAAAATCTAAAATAATTTTTATGCGATCTACCTTGCTTACTTTTTTTAGTAATCCTATTGGACGATTATATATAGTAAATCCTTTTAAGTCAATACTTTCTTGAATTTTTGTCTGTGCTTCTTGAAAGCTAAGACCCGCCACTTCTCTCTTTAAGCCCTCTTTATCTATCTCGTTGTAAATAACAGCTGAAAAAATTAAAGATATTTCTGCTCTCTGTTCTTGAAAGTTTACACTCTTGAAAACACTTTCTATCTGTTTGCTTTCTTCGTCAAGGGTATATCCCTCAGGAATAAAATCTTTTGCAAAACTGTCAAGAAAATCATACTCTATTCCAAAAGCTTTAACCTCTGCTTCTATCTCAAAATTAAACTTTTCATTTGTTTCATCTTCTTCAAATATCCTTTTTTCAATAACTTCTACTTCATAATATCCAATTAAATATTCTTCACTATATTTTTCTTCTATTTCTTTTTTTCCTTTCTCCAGTATCTCTTTTTTTAAATCTTCCTCGGTACTTATTTTTTCTTCCTCCCCTAGGTAAGGAACTTCCTCTATTCTGCCTTCTGTTACTAACCCAACAGATGTCCCTGTTACGCTCTCATAAACAGCCGTTCCTTGAAGTCCTGGTAGGTGTAAAACGCTTCCTTCTGCTAAGTTATACTCTTCCCCTGCTTCATCAGCAGTAATCTCTATTTCAACGCAAGCTCCCTCTCCTGTTCCTGGAACAGTGAACTTTTCACTTGCTCTGAATAAAAGACCATCATCAGAAACAAAACGAGTTCCTTGAACATAAGGATTACTGCTTGCTGTGTAATCCTGGCAAACCTCTACAGATAAAACTGCAACTGATTCTACTAGTTCTCTTCCTTCCACTTCAACCAGTGTTTTTTCAGTTATTTTTTCAACAAGCACTGCTCCTCTGACTTCGTTCTCTTGAAGTGATCCTATTGCTTGCGAAATAACATCTTCTTTTACTGCAAACTCGGTGACCTCTGGTTGAATAACTATCTCTGTTCTATATGACGCATAACAAAAATACCCCCCTCCCAGAACAGCAATAGAAAGCAGAAAAGCCAAGACTCCTCTTAGAGAACTACTACTTTTTTTATTTTTCTTTTTGCTTCTTGAGGTGTGTTGTGATGGTGGATATATATCAATTACTTTTTCTCTCATTTTTTTTAATTTAAGGTTGCTTTTATTCTTCTTACTCCGGCTGATGATGCTTCTTGTTTTTTAATTGAAAACTTTCCCAACTCTGATGTTTTACTAATATGAGGCCCTGTGCATATCTCCCTTGAAAATATATTTCCCTCACTATCAACAACTGAGTAAACAAAAACTTTTGAAGGATATTTTTCCTTGAAAGAAGCCGTTTCACAAATTTTTAAAGCATCGTTAAGATCCATCTCTTCTTTTTTCACAATCATATCTTTTTCTACTGCCTCATTAATAATCTCTTCAACTTTTTTTAACTCTTCATCGGTTAATTTTCTATCACAAGAAAAATCAAAACGCAACCTTTTAGATGTTATATTGCTTCCTTTTTGAAAAACAGTATCACCAATAACTTTTCTTAGTGCTGAAAGTAAAAGATGAGTTGCCGTATGAAGTTTTACTGTTTCTTCTTCGTGATCACCCAGTCCTCCCTTAAACGCTCCTGCTGAGAGTTTTCTTGACAGTTCTTGATGTTTTTTTGTTTCTTCGTAAAATCCTTCTTTATCAACCTCTTGTCCGCTCTCAGTAGCCATCTCTTCTATTATCTCTATCGGAAAGCCGTATGTTTGATAAAGAAATGAAGCTGACTCCCCATCAATAACTTTCTTATCTTTCATTTTTTCAAACTCTTTGATTCCTCTTTCCAGTGTTTTCTTGAATGTTTCTTCTTCTTTTGACAATTCTTGATAAACAAAAGACGAGTTTTCTTTTATTTCTGGATATACTTCTTCATAAATAGAAACCACCTTTTCTGCAACTTCTTTAAGCCAGTTGTTTTTGCTGATTCCAAGTTGCCTTCCGTGTCTTATTGCTCTTCTGATTAACCGTCTCACAAAATATCCCTGCTCCTTGTTGGATGGAGAAATTCCTCTCTCATCTCCAATAATAAATGTTGCAGCTTTGATGTGATCCGCAACAACTTCAAATGATTTTATATTCTCCCTATATTTTAACCCTGATAACTCTTCTATCTTTTCTATGATCGGGAGAAAAAGATCCGATTCAAAAATGCTTGTTTTGCCTTGCGAAATCATCGTTAATCGCTCTAATCCTCCCCCAAAATCAACATTTTGTTTTGGTAGCTTTTCAAACCCCTCTTCCTTTTTCAAAAACTGAATAAAAACACTGTTTCCAATTTCAATAAACCTTCCACAATCACAGTTTATGTGACAAGGTTCGTTTTTAAAAGGAGAGTTTTCATGATGTTTGTGTTCTTCCCCAAGGTCGTAAAAAATTTCGCTGTCTGGCCCTCCTGGTTCCCCTACTGGCATATTTTCAGGAGCTCCTGCTCTTGACCACCAGTTTTCTTTATCGGGATAGTAAAAGATTCGCCCTCCCTGCATTCCGTCTTTTTCCGCGAAATCAACTGCTTCTGCCTGAATTCCTTTTCTCTTGAAGATCTCTTTCCATATTGCAACTGATTCATCGTCTTTGTCTATTCCTATCTCCTTGTTTCCTCGGTAAACAGAAACATATATTCTTTCTGGATCTAGTTCTAGATATTCAGTAAAAAGCTGAAAAACCCAGTTCAACTGTTCTTCTTTAAAGTAATCACCAAGAGACCAGTTTCCAAGCATCTCAAAAAAAGTGGTGTGGCGAAGATCGCCAACTTCTTCTATATCGTCAGAGCGAAAGCACTTCTGTGAATCAGCTAGTCTTTTTCCTTCTGGATGATCCTCTCCTAAAAGATAAGGAACAAGTGGAAACATTCCTGAGTTAACAAAAAGCAAGCTAGAATCTTTTTCGGGAATCAGTGAAGCAGAAGGAATAATTGTATGACTTCTCTCTTTATAAAAATCTAAAAATTTTTGTCTTATTTCTTTTGAATCCATAGTATTTATTTCTTTATTTTTTCACAAATTTTTTGAAAGTGTTCACCGTTTAAAGAAGCTCCTCCAACAAGTAATCCGTCAAAACCAGCATCATAAAGATATGAAGAAGCATTATCTTTATTTACACTTCCTCCATAAAGAATTGGAATATTTATATCAACACTGGCAATATCTTCTTCATCATCAACTTTTATCTGATAAATGTCAATAAGCACTTTTTTTATAAAGTTCATCCTATCTTTTGCAATATATGTTGGAATCGGACAACCACTTCCTATTGCAGACACTGGCTCGTAAGCAATAATTAAATTTTCCGGAGAAGTCTCTAAAAGTGATTCTTGTAACTGTTTCTTTATATACTCCGCATTCTCATAATCACGCTCATCACACTTACATTCTTTTTTCTCACCAACACAAACCACTGTTTTCAGCCCTAAATTCATTGTTTTTTTTGCTTTTCTATTAACATTTTCTGATGTTTCTTGAAGGATGTTTCTTCTTTCAGAGTGACCAGTAATAACATACTCGCAACCCATATTTTTCAAGGCAAGCGGAGAAACTTCACCGGTAAACGCTCCTTTTTCTTCACAGAAACAGTTCTGAGCGCCAACTTTTCCTTTTTTAACTGCTTTCAAAACAGTCTCCATAAAAACAAAAGGAGGACAGATAACAACTCCTTCCCTATCACTCAAAGAAGCAAGCTTCTCAGCTTCCTCCCTATTATCAGGATTCATCTTCCAGTTAGCAATGATTATTTTGTTAAACATAGTTTTATTTAATTTTCAATTTGGCAATTTTAAATTTTCAATGAATTTTCAATTTTTTAATTTCCAAATATTTAGATTAAAATGTCAACTGTCAATGGTTAAATGTCAAATGTTAATTGTCACTTTCTCTCAAATATTCCGCTGCTTTCTCCGGCTCTATTGTTGAAACTTCCATTCTTGCTCCTAGTTCAAATCCTCCCCAAATTGATGTTTTTGGAACTATCGTCCAGTGCCAGTGATAATAATCGTAGTTTTCTCCGTCACACGGAGCGGTGTGAAGATAAAAGTTGTAAGAAGGGTTATTTAACTTGTCATAAAGCAGTGAAAGAGCCTTTCCAAAAGCATCACCAAGAAGTTCTGTGTCAGTATCAGTTATCTCTTCAAAATATGAAAGGTGCTTTTTAGGAGAAACAACAATCTGAAAAGCTGCTTTTGATGCAAAAGGACAAATTACTAAAAAACTATCATTCTCATAGACAACTCTTCTTCCGTCTTTCACCTCTTCTTTGCTCATATCACAATACATACAGCTTTGCTTATTTTCATAGTAGTGTTTTGTGTTGAAAAGATTTCTCTTAAGATCCATATCAACAATAGGAGTAGTTATTATCTGAGAGTGAGGGTGAACAACTGATGCTCCCGACTCTGAACCGTGATTATGAAAGATAGAAATATAGTTGACATTCTTTTTGTCTTTTAAAGCTAAATATCTTTTTCTATATAGTTTAAAAACTTCGCTTGCTTGACTACTGCTCATCTGCCCGATTGATTTGTAGTGATCGCGAGTAATAACAACTTCGTGATAACCAACCGCATCCATTGACATATACAACTCGTTATCTAACTTTTCATTTAAATTATCAGCAGGGGTAAAAGCTGGAAACTTGTTCGGAATAGATACCGCTGTCCAGTTTTTTGTAATCGCCCCCACTTCTCTACCGTTTTCAAAAGAAGTTACTGCGTTCTTCACATTTTCAAAAACACAAAAAGGGCAAGAAGAACCAACATCTCCTCGCTCTATCTTTTTTTCTTCTTTTTTAAACAACTCCGGACGCTTCGCCCTTCCAGAGGCAATAACTACCCAATCATCAGAAGAAGGATCATAACGAAGTTCCGATTTAGGCTCTTCAACTTCTTCGTTACCTTTTTCCGCCTCTCTGTTATCTTTTTCAGTTTCTTTTTTTTCTTCCATAGATTTTTCTTCCATAAATAAGATTATACAAAAAACAAAAACAACTTACAAGAGCAAAAAAACAAAAAACCACATAAAAAAAGTGACACAGGTTGCACCTGTGCCATCAACGCTGTCATTTTGAACGGAACGAAGTGAAGTGAAGAATCTCATAGTGATTGCAGAGGTGATGGGATTGCCACGTCGCTTCACTCCTCGCAATGACGGAGAAAGATAATGAGATCCCTTACTCCGCTCAAAATTAAAAAAGCATCGGGGACTCCGCCCCTCCGATGCTTTTTTATAGTTTTGTTAGGATTTTTGGGCCTTTTTGGGTTATTGCGATCATGTGTTCAAAGTGGGCGGAGAGGGAGTTGTCGGCTGTTTTGATGCCATCTTTTTCTTCTTTTGTTTCTGATGTTCCGACAGCAAGCATCGGCTCTATGCAGTAAACCATTCCTTTCTGAAGAGGAATTCCTTTTCTTCTTTTTCCTGTATTTAAAACTTGAGGCGGTTCGTGAACTTCTGCTCCTATTCCGTGTCCACAAAGTCCTTCACAAATAAAAAAACCGCTTTTTTCAGCGTGCCTTGATATGGTGTTTCCTACATCACCAAGAGTGTTTCCTATTTTTGATTTTTTTATTCCTCTTTTTAATGATTTTTTAGTTTCTCTTATTAAACGCAAGGTATCTCCGCTAACTTCTCCTACCGGAATAGTAATCGCCATATCTGAATGAAATCCTTTGTAAAAAAAACCGCCATCAAGAGAAACTATATCTCCGTCTTTTATTGTATAATCAGAAGGAACTCCGTGAACAATGCAATCATTAACACTGATGCATAATCCTGCTGGAAATCCGTTATAACCCTTAAAAGAGGGCTTTCCTCCCGCTTTTTTTATAAGATCTTCAGCGTAATCATTTAGATACTTTGTAGTAACTCCAACTACTGTTTTTTGTTTTGTTTTTTCAATTATCTCTGCTAAGATCCTTCCTCCTTCTCTCATAACTACTATCTCTTTGTCTGTTTTTAAAATCATATAAGGTTATTTTATGAAATCACCTAATTTTTCTTCTATTTCTTTCCAAACATCATTAACTGACTGTTCTCCGTTTATTTCTACTAAAATTCCTTTTTCTCTAAAATATTCTATTACTGGCTCAACTTCATCCTTAAACCAAGACAATCTTTCTCTTATCTCGTCATCAGTGTCATCCATTCTTTTTCTTTTTCTCAATCGTTCATATGACTCCTCTTCACTTATCTTGATATAGCAGGTTTTAATTTCATCCCATCCGAACATATCAAAAACTTCTTCAAGCATCTTTGCTTCATAAAACTTTCGTGGATTTCCGTCAAAAACAACTCCTTTAACATCTTCTTGTTCATGAAACTCAGCAAGTAACGGCATCCAAAGCATAAAAACAAGCGGAGTTGGCATTAGTTTTCCTTCTAAAAGCACTTCTTTTGTTTTTCTTCCTAGAGAATCGTCTTCTTCTGCCTTTTTACGAAGAAGTTCTCCTGTCTTAATAACTTTAAATCCAGTTTTTTCAATTAAAAACTTCAACTGAGTCCCCTTCCCACACCCTGGACGCCCCATTAAAAAAATAACTTTTGTGGACATAAATATAACATTTAATGTTTGAAACTTAAACAGCTATGAATTGCAAGCGACCATAGTAAGCGTAGTAATTCTATTCTATAAATACTAAATCCCAAATTACAAATCCTAAACAAATTCTAATGACCAAAATTCAAAATTCAAAACAATCCTTGTCATTCCCGCGGAAGCGGGAATCTAGTTTTGGATTTTTGTCATTTGGATTTTGGGTTTGTTTAGAGTTTAGGATTTAGTGTTTAGGATTTATAACTTGGTGCTTTTACGAAGGGATTCTTCACTTCGTTCAGAATGACAAAGTAAGTCAATGGTCAATTGTCAATAGTCAATTAGAGATTATCATACTCTCTCATCTGTAGTTGTGCGTCTATTTGTTTTCCGGTTGTTATTACAACGCTAACAATAATTATTAGAGCAGCTCCTCCAATCAAGAAGCCAAATGCTTGAATGTTTGTAAGAGAAGAGATCGCCATTGGAAGGACTGCTACTGTTCCTAAGAATAGTGCTCCGATTAAAAGCGTTCTGTTTAAAATATAGGTTAGATAGTTTGAAGTTGATTTTCCTGGTCTTATTCCTGGAATAAATCCTCCCATTTTTTGAAGATTTTCAGCAACACTGTTCGGATCAAAAGTAACTGCAGTATAAAAATAGGTAAAGACTCCCACAAAGATGAAAATCAAACCTCCATAAACCCAAGTGTTTTGGAAGAACTCTACTCCCATCTGAGCAAAGTTTCCAACCGAACCTTCTACTCCTGTTAAAAACCCCATTAACATTGAAGGGAGAACAACAATAGACATCGCAAAAATTATCGGAATAACTCCTGAAGGATTTAAACTTAGAGGGAGGTATGTTGATGCTCCTCCGTAAACTTTCTTTCCTTTCACTTGTTTTGCGTAAGAAACAGGAACATTTCTTCTTGCCTCATTAACATGAACAACTCCGTAAATAATGAAGAGAACCATAATGAAGAATAAAAGATAAACAGGAACTCTATCTGGATTAGATATTATCTCCATAGAAACTTGTCCAATATTTGAAGGAACAACAGCCACGATACCTGCAAAAATTATTAGTGATATTCCGTTTCCAATTCCTTTCTCGGTAACAAGTTCTCCAAGCCACATCAAGAAAACAGTACCTGCTGCAACTATTGTTAAAATTCCCACTGTTTCAATAAAAGGAATCTTTGGAAGAACTTCTTGATACTGAAACAAGCTCAACATTCCGTATCCTTGCAAGTAAGCAAAAGGAACGGTTAGCATTCTTCCATACTGATTAACTTTTTGTCTTCCAGCATCTCCTTCTTCACGATACATTTTTTTAAGTTTTGGCCAAACAATAGTAAGAAGTTGTATTATAATCACTCCTGTAATGTAGGGACCAAGTCCAAGCATAATTATAGAAAACTGATCAAGTGTTCCTCCAACAAGAAGATCGGCGATTTTAAGCATCTGAAATCTTGCAAAAAGATCTTCAATCTGATTCATTGTAAATCCTGGCATCGGAATGTTTGCCATTAAACGAAAGATTCCAAAAACAGCAAGAACAAACAATACTCTGTTTCTTAAATCAGGAACTTGAAATATCTTCTTTATTTTTTGAAACATAAATATTTTGACAATTGACATTTGACAATTGACATTTGACTATTGAAAATTACTCTTTTGTCTTTACACTTCCTCCTGCTTTTTCTATTGCTTCTTTCGCTGTTTTTGAGATTAAACAGTTTTCAATGTGTAATTTTTTCTTTGTTTCCCCTTCTCCGAGGATTTTAATCGGTAGTTTTTTACTTTTTTCAATCAATTTTTTTTCAAGAAGAGTTTCTGGGGTAACTTTATCTCCATCGTTAAAGTTTTTTTCAAGAGCAAAAATATTTACTTCGTGAACATTATATCTTGAGGCGTTATTATATCCTCTTAATTTTGGATAACGCTTAAGAACCCTTCTAATTAAAGGTTCTCTTTTCCCTGTTCCTGCTCTTGATTTCTGTCCTTTCATTCCTCTTCCAGAGTAAGTTCCTTTCTTTCCTCCTCTTCCAACTCTCTTCTTCTCCTTGTTTTTATGATTTGGTTTTATGTCGTGAATTTGCATATTAAGATTTTAACATTTTAAGTGCTTCTATCGTTGCTTTTGAGTTGTTTATCTTGTTTCTTGTCCTTGTTATCATCTTTCCAGAAACACTTTTTATTCCACACATTGCACAGATTGACCTAACTGCTCCTCCAGCAACAATTCCTTTTTCTCCGGTTTGTGGTTTCAAGAGAACGGTTGCTGCTCCAAACTTTGCCTTAACTTCGTGAGCAATTGTTCCTTCTTTCGTAATCGGAACTGTAATCATTTTTCTTAATGACTCTTTAGTTGCTTTTTCAATTGAATCTTGAGCATCCCTTCCTTTCCCTTTTCCAACGCCAACTCTTCCTTTTTTATCACCAGAAACAACCAAAGAACGAAACTTAAGGCGTCTTCCTCCTTTGGTCATTCTTTCTACTCTGCTAATGTCAAGAACCTCTGTTTCAAATTCTTTTTTTATTTCTTCTTTTTTCATTGTGAAATTATTTTAAAATTTTAATCCACCCTTACGAGCACCATCAGCTAGCGCCTTTACTCTTCCGTGATAAAGATATCCGGAGCGATCAAAAACAACTTTTTCTATCTTCTTTTCTTTTGCTTTTTCTGCCACTTTTTCACCTAACTGAAAAGCTCTTTCGGTTTTTGTTTTTTTTGTTCCAGAAGAAATCTCATCTTTCAATGAAAATATTGTAACACTCTTCTCGTCATCAATAATCTGAGCATAAATATGTTTCAAAGAACGAAAAACTTGCAAACGAGGTCTTTCTTCTGTTCCTTGGACTTTTGCCCTAATAGATCGGTGTCTTTTCTTTAATTTTTCTTTTTTTTCTAACATACTATTTTATTTAACGCTCTTTTTTCCTTCTTTTAGAACAATTACTTCGTCTTTGTATCTTATTCCTTTTCCTTTGTAAGGATCTGGACGACGAACTTTTCTTATGTCAGCAGCAACATTATTTACAAGTTGCTTCTTTATTCCAGACACGGTAATTATATCCTTATTTACACTAAACTCAACACCTTCAATCTTTCTTATTTCAACCAAGTGTGAAAATCCAACTTTCAAAACAAGATCTTCTCCTTTCATCTCTGCTCTATATCCAACTCCTTTTATCTGAAGTTCTTTGCTGTATCCGTTCTTTACTCCCTCTACCATATTAAAAATCAAAGCTCTTATTGTTCCCCACAACGCTTTGCTTGTTTTTGTTTCTTTCTTCTCTGAAACAGCAATACCCTCTTCTGTATTCTCAACCTTTATATCAGAAGGAATATCTAAATAAAGCTCTCCCTTAGGACCCTTAACGGTGACTTTCTCTTCTTCTATCGTAACATTTACTCCATCAGGAATTATAATTGGTTTTTTTCCTATTCTAGACATATTTTTTAACCTTTAACATTTGACAATTGATCTTACCACACTTCACATATTACTTCTCCTCCTAGTTTGTTTTTTCTTGCATCTTCGCTGGTCATTACTCCTTTTGGAGTTGATATTACTGATAACCCTAATCCGTTCTTAATTTTTTTTATCTCACTGCTCTTTTGGTATATTCTTTGTCCAGGGGAAGAAACTCTTTTTATTTCATTGATTTTTGGTCTTCCGTCTTCTTGATATCCTAAAACAATACGAAAAAGAGGTTTTTTTACTCTTTTTCCTTTAAGAACCTTTTCAACGAAACCTGCTTTTTGCAAGCAACGGGCAGTTTCATATTTAACTGATGAAAACGGAACATTAACCGCCTCCTTTCTAACTGCTTGGGCAGTTCTTATTCTGTTTAACATATCTGCTAATGGGTCTGTGTACATAATATTTTTGACATTTGACCTTTGACATGTGACATTTGACATCTAGTTGATGATATTCAATGTCAATGGTCAGTGGTCAAATGTTAATTGTTTTTATTTTTACCAACTTGATTTTGTTACTCCTGGAATCTCTCCGTTGTTTGCCATTTCACGAAAACAAATTCTACAAAGTCCAAACTTTCTGAAAACACTTCTGTCTCTTCCACACTTAAAACATCTGCGAACTTTTCTTGTTGCAAACTTTGGTTCTTTTTTTGATTTTTCTATTTTCGCTTTTCTAGCCATAAAATAATAATTTGTTTTTATTGTTTTTTACTTTTGTTTCATAAATGGCACTCCTAACTCCTCTAACAATCTGATCCCTTGTTCTTTTTCTTTTGTAGAAGTAACAATTGTTATCTCCATTCCAAAAAATAAATCAGTGTCATCAGCAGAAATTTCAGGGAAAACAAGTTGTTCTTTTATTCCAATAGTAATGTTTCCATCGCCATCAACCGAACTTCTTTTTATACCTTTAAAATCTCTTACTCTTGGAAGGGCAACATTTATTAGTTTTTCTAAAAAGTCGTACATTCTTTTCTTTCTCAAGGTAACTCTCATTCCAATTGGCATTCCTTCTCTAAGTTTAAATCCAGAAATTGATTTTCTTGCTGGTCTTACTTGTGGCTTCTGTCCAGTAATAACAGAGATGTCTTTTGAAATTCTTGCTAATAATTCTTTTTTCTTTGAATTATCGCTAACTGCTAAATTTCCAACTCCAACATTAACTACCACCTTTTCAATAAAGGGACACTCCATAGAACTCTTGAGTTTCATTTCTTTACTCAATTTCGGAATAATCTCTTTTTTATATTTTTCTTTTAAGTTTGACATTATACCTCTTTGTTACATTTTTTACAAACTCTCTTTCCCTCTTTCTTTCCAACTCTTGTGCTTTTTTCACAAGCAGGACAGATTAACTTAACATTGGAAACTGATATTGGCGCTGGAAATTCAACTATCTGACCAGTTTTTTTCCCTCTTTGTTGTTCTTGTTTCTGTTTTTGTGGAGAAACATGCTTTTTAAGAAGGTTAACTCCGTCAACAGAAATCTTGTTCTCTTTTGGAAGAGCCCTTAACACCTTTCCTTTCTTTCCACGATCTTTTCCGGTAATCACTAAAATTGTATCTCCTTTTTTTATTTTCATATATTACAAAACAAATTACACTACTTCTTTTGCCATGGTAACTATCTCTTTAAATCCTTTCTCCGCTAACTCACGGGGAACAGGTCCAAATATTCTTCCTCCTTTTGGTCGGTTTGTCTTTCCATCAAGAATAACAGCAGCATTCTCATCAAAACGAACATAACTTCCATCTTTTCTGCGATAGTTATATCTTTGTCTAACAACAACTGCACGAACAACTTCATGTTTCTTAACTGTTTTTCTTGGTTCAGCTTTTTTAACTGAAGCAACAATCACATCACCGATATAAGCATATCTTCTTCTGGTTCCACCTAAAACTCGGAAACACTTTATCTCCTTTGCTCCTGCATTGTCTGCTACTTTTAATATTGTTTCTTCTTGAATCATAATTCTTTGACATTTAACATTTGACATTTGACTTTTGACAACTTTCTCTGTCATTCTGAAAGAGCGAAGCGACTGAAGAATCTCATTGTTCTGGCAGTATTTTGGGATTCTTCGCTTCGCTCAGAATGACAGTTAGTCAAAAATTAATTGTCAATTGTCAATGGTCACTGGTTAATTGTTTATCTTTCCAATCACTTTAAAATGCTTGTCTTTACTTATCGGACGGCATTCTTCTATAACAACATTGTCTCCAATCTTATATGCTTCTTTTTCGTCGTGGGCTTTGTATTTTTTATGCACCTTAATCCTCTTTTTATAGAGAGGGTGCTTTTTCACTCTTTCCACTTCAACAACAACTGTTTTATTCATCTTGTCAGAAATAATTTTTCCTTTTAATTTGTTTGCCATAATTTTATTTGACATTTAACATTTGACATTTGACATCTATTTAATAATATTTAATGTCAATCGTTAATAGTCAATTGTCAATTGTCAATGGTCAGTGATTTTCTTTCTCGTTTAAGATGGTTTTTATTCTTGCAATTTCTTTTCTTAAACTTGCTCTTTCTTTCACATTTTTTGGTCTTCCAATCTTTTCAGAAAAACGAACCTCATTTAACTTTTTTATCTTCTCATCAAGAATTTTAACCAATTCTTCTCTTGTTTTTTTTCTAATTTCTTGAACTTTCATATTTTTTGTTATTTACCCTACTTCTTTAAAAACTTTGTCTTTAAAGAAAACTTATCACTTGCTTTTCTAAGTGCTTCTCTAGCTTTGTCTTCTGGGATTCCATCAATCTCAATAATAATCCTACCTTCTTTCACTGGGCAAGCATAATGGTCAACGCTTCCTTTTCCACCTCCCATAGGAACTTCTTGTCCTTTTCTGGTAATTGGCTTGTGAGGGAATATTCTTATCCACATCTTTCCTCCCTTTCTCAGATAACGGATAATCGCCCTTCTTGATGCTTCTATCTGTCTTGCATTTATATATCCGTTCTCTTCAACACGCAATCCGTAACTTCCAAAGTTAATGAAAGATCCCTTTCTGGCAACTCCTTTTATCCTTCCCTTGCATTGCTTTCTATATTTTAATTTTTTAGGAAATAACATAAATTAAAATTCTTCACCTTTATATATTAATACTTTCACCCCGATCACTCCGTATGAACAACGAGCTAGCTCAAATCCGTAATCAATCTTTCCTCTAATCATCATCCTCTTTAACTGACCTTCTTGAAAGTGTTCTCCGCGAGCAATCTCTACTCCGTTTAATCTTCCTTTTACTTGAATGCGAACACCTTTAACTTCCTTGTTTATCATTGTTTTGTGTATTGCCTGTTTCACCACTCGGCGATAAG
Source organism: Minisyncoccota bacterium (assembly GCA_021734685.1). Taxonomy (GTDB): domain Bacteria; phylum Patescibacteriota; class Minisyncoccia; order Minisyncoccales; family PWPS01; genus PWHW01. The sequence continues at coordinate 13,869 of JAIPIL010000007.1, forward strand.
GAAGTCTTTTTTCAAGTTGTCTTGCAACATCTTGTGCTACTAAAGAAGCAGAAAGCCAAGGATTTTTAACTTCTCTAATCTCAATCTTTATTTTCTTGGTTTTGCTATCTTTTGACAAAGAGTCTAGCTTCTTTTCTAACTTTTCTTTCAAGTTTTTTACCCCTTCACCACCTCTTCCGATTATAAGTCCTGGTCTTGAGCTGTAAATTAAAATACTTAACTCATCAAAAGAGCGTTCAATTCCTATTCTTTCAACTCCAACAGTGCGTAAAGATTCATTTAAGAACTTTCTAATCTCAAAATCTTCTTGCAAAAAAGTTGCAAAATCAGATTCGTAAAATCCTTTTGAATCCCACTTCTTTGTCTTTCCAATACGATAAATTTTTGGTGAAACTTTACTTGTCATTTTATTATTTTATATTGATTTTCTTCTAAACATTGATTTTTTATCAGGTTGTTGTTTCTTTAAAGAGTCTTCCTTGGTTACTTCATCGTCTTTTCCTTTCTTTTTTAAGGAAACCTCTTCTTTTGGCTTTTCAGACTGATAAACTTTTTTTATTTCCTCTTTCTTGACTGTTTTCTTTTTCTTTTCTTCTTCCTCTCTTATTTTTTCTAATCTTATATAAACATGAGAAGTTTTCTTCTGAATCTGGTGAACTACTCCCCTTGCTTGTGGCATAAATCGCTTCATCATCGGACCACCATCAACTTTCACCTCTGCAATATATAAGTTTTCTTTCTCAATATTAAAATTATTTTTTGCGTTAGCTGTTACAGAATTCAAAAGTTTTAGCATCGGACGAGCAGGACGCTTAACAGTAAACTTTAAAACACTTTCTGCTTCTTTTACAGACAAGCCACGAACAAGATCAGCTACCATACGAAACTTTCGTGGAGAAATTCTTGCATATCTAAGTTTTGCTTCTATTAACATAATTTCTTAATTAATTTTGCTGTTATTTTTTCTTCTCTATCTGTCTTTGCATCTTTCCTCCGTGTCTAATAAACTTCTTTGTTGGAGAAAACTCACCAAGTAGATGACCAACCATCTCTTCTGAAATTTGGACATTTATGTGTTCTTTTCCGTTATAAACACCAATATTATAACCAATCATTTCTGGAGTAATTGTTGCTCTTCTTGACCATGTCTTAATCACATCCTTTCCATCAGGGTCTGTTTTCTTAACTTTTTCAAGCAACTTTTCATCAATATATGGACCTTTTTTTGAACTTCTTGACATAATATTATTTGACATTTAACATTTGACCTTTGACATTTGACAGAAGATAGTCAAAAGTTAATTGTCAATGGTCAATGGTTTTTTTTATTACTTCTTTCCTCTTCTCTTCTTTTCTGCTCTCTTTACTATGTATCTGTCAGTGTGTTTTCTTTTTCTTGTTCTTACTCCTCTTGCTGGTTTTCCCCATGGTGTTTTTGGTCCAGGCATTCCGATCGGAGCCCTTCCTTCTCCTCCTCCGTGAGGATGAGCATATGGGGACATCGCACTTCCACGAACAACCGGCCTTCTGTTCATCTTTCTTGCTGTTCCTGCCTTTCCTATGACACGGTAACGGTGTTCCGGTCTTGAAACTTCTCCAACAGTTGCAAAACACTCGCTAAATACTTTTCTAACTTCTCTTGATGGCATCCTGAGTTGTGTCATGTTGTCATCGTGAGCAAGAATAAAAACTCCAGTTCCGGCACTACGAGCTAACTTTGCTTTTCCTTCAGGATATATCGTAACATTATAAACTCTTGCTCCAACCGGAATATTTTTTATTCTCATTCTGTTCCCTGGTTTAACTTCTGCCTTTTCTGCGGTTATTATCTCGTCTCCTACTTTTAATTCTTGTGGAGCAATAATATATTTAAATTCTCCATTTTCATACTCAATAAGAGCAATATCTGCAGTTCTGTTAGGGTCATACTCTACTCCTTTAACAACGCCTTTAACATTCATTGGATCTTGACCAAAATTAACCACTCTATAAAGGCGTTTAACTCCTCCCCCTTTGTGTCTTACTGTTATCTTTCCTTGGTTTGACCTTCCAGAACTTCTTTTAAGCGGAGATATTAAATTTTTTCTTTTTTTAACTCTTAATTTCATACTTAAACAGGTTTAAACAGCTGTCAGATCAATATTCTGACCTTCTTTTATTTTTACTATCGCCTTTTTGTATCCTTTCTTTACACCTTCTTGCTTTCCAACTCTCATTTTTTTAGGGTGAATATTGATTATTCTAACGCTTAAAACATCAACTTTATGCTTCTTTTCTACTTCATTTTTTATCTGTATTTTGTTTGCTTCTTTCGCTACGCGAAAAACATAAAATCCTTTCTCAGCAAGAATTGAAGCTTTTTCACTAAGATGGGGAGATCTTAAAAAGTATCTCTTGTCCATCTCTTTAACTGAAAGAATATTCTTTTTTTCTTCCTTTTTATTTTTCATCTTTCAAAAAATTTTCTTTAACAACTTGAACTGATGATTCAGGCATAATTAAATACTTGTAAGAAAGAAGATCTAATAAATTTAAATCTCTTGCTTGAATCGTATCAACTTTTTCAATGTTTCTTGAAGCAAGAATCATATTCTTATCCATCTCAGGAAGAACGATCAAAGCACTTCCATCACACTTTATTTTTTCAAGAAAACTTGCAATCTCGCTTGTTTTTCCTTTTTTTGTTTCTAATTTGGATATAAAAAATATAAAATCTTTTTCTTTTTTCCCAGAAAGAGCCATAAAAAGTGCCTTTCTTTTTGCTTTTTTATTTATATCTTTTTTGTAATTTCTCTCGTTACGAGGTCCAAAAGTTGCTCCTCCTCCGATCCATATAGGAGATCTTCTTGACCCGTGTCTTGCTCTTCCTGTTCCTTTCTGTCTCCATGGTTTTTTTCCTCCTCCTCTTATTTCAGAACGGTTTTTAGCATGTGCTGTGTTTTGTCTTCTGTTTGACATCTGAGAGCACATTACTTGATGAACAAGATCAAGATTAACATCAACTCCAAAAATCTCTTTGGGAAGAGTTATCTCTCCATCTTTCACTCCTTTCATATTGTATAAATCGGCCTTCATATTTTTTGTATTATATACTTTCTATTATTATAACAGCGCCTCTTCTTCCTGGAACAGCACCACAAAGTGCAATCGTATTTTTTTCTGAATCAATTTTTACTACTTTTAAATTCTTTACTGTAACTCTGTCTGCTCCCATTCTTCCGGGCATTTTTCTCCCCTTTATTACTCTCTGAGGAAAAGCAGATCCGATTGATCCGATTGTTCGATGTGTCTTTTTTGTTCCGTGACTGGCAGGAGCTCCTGAGAAGTTGTGCCTTTTCATTCCTCCAGCAAATCCTTTTCCTTTTGATACTCCGCGAACATTAACTTTCTCTCCTTCTGAAAAAGAATCGACTAAAACATCATCTCCCATTGACAGTTCTGATTTCCCTCTGACTTCTTTCAAGTAACGATAAGGTTTTTCAACTTGTGGTTTTTTTAATTTCTTTTTATCAACTCCAACAAAACCAAGCTGAACTGCTTCATAGCCATCTTTTTCTTCAGTCTTCACTTGAACAACCTTTCCTGAGTATGCTTCAATCAAAGTAACAGGGAAAACTGTTCCGTTCTCATCAAAAAACTGTGTCATTCCTAATTTTTTTCCAAGGATAAGCTTCATGTTGTTAATAATTTTAAGTCAAACAAAATACGAGGAACTTCCTAACCTCGCATTATTTTCTACAGGTTAGTTTAATTATTTAATTCTTTACTCCCGATATTACATCTTAATCTCAATGTTCACTCCAGCTGGAAGAGTTAAGTTTCTAAGGGCGTCAAGAACCTTTGCTCCTGGATTAAGAATATCTATAATTCTTTTGTGTATCCTTATCTCGTACTGTTCTTTTGATTTGTTGTGAACAAAAGTAGAACGATTAACAGAGTATTTTTTTATCTCTGTAGGTAGCGGGCTTGGACCTAAAACATCACTTCCATACCTGACGGCTGTATCAATTATTTGTCTTGCACTTGCGTCAATAATCTTGTGATCATACGCACTAAGACGAATACGAATTTTGGATTTTACTTCCTTCTCTTTAGCCATTTATCTTTAATAATTAACCCACAACGCGCTATTTCAAAAAGTAGCGCGCTGTAATTTTCTTGTTTTTTCTATTTAATAATCTTGCTTACTACTCCAGCTCCAACTGTCTTTCCACCTTCACGAATTGCAAATCTTAACTTTTCTTCAATAGCAACTGGTGCAATAAGTTTAATTTTAAGGTTTGCAGTATCCCCAGGCATCACCATCTCTGTTCCTTCAGGAAGTTCAACTTCTCCAGTAACATCGGTTGTTCTTAAATAAAACTGAGGTTTATATCCTTTGAAGAATGGAGTATGTCTTCCACCTTCGTCTTTTCCTAAGATATATACTTCTGCTTCAAATTCTGTATGAGGAGTTATACTTCCAGGTTTTGCTAAAACTTGACCTCTTTCAATGTCGTCTTTTTTAATTCCACGAAGAAGTATTCCAGCATTATCTCCAGCTCTTCCTTCATCCAAGCTTTTGTTAAACATCTCAACACTAACAACAGTTGTTTTTGCGGTATCTCTTAATCCAACCATTTCAACTTCTTCTCCAGTTTTTACTACTCCACGATCAATTCTTCCGGTAGCAACTGTTCCTCTTCCTTCAATTGAGAAGACATCTTCAACTCCCATAAGGAATGGTTTGTCAATTTCTCTCTTTACTTCAGGAATGTAGTTATCCATTGCTTCTAAAAGTTCGTAAATTGGTTTCATTGCTTCATCGTCAGATGAAGTTGCATCAAGAGCTTTAAGAGCAGAACCTTTTATAACAGGAACTTCATCTCCAGGATATTCATATTCTTTTAATATCTCTCTAACTTCTGATTCAACCAACTCAATCATCTCTTCATCATCAACCATATCAACTTTGTTTATGAAAACAACAAGAGATGGAAGTCCAACTTGTTTTGCAAGAAGAAGATGCTCTCTTGTCTGTGGCATAGGACCATCAGTGGCAGAAACAACTAAAATTCCTCCGTCCATCTGAGCAGCTCCGGTAATCATATTCTTGATATAATCAGCATGTCCTGGACAATCAATGTGAGCATAGTGACGACTTTCTGTTTCATACTCACGATGAGAAATAGAAATAGTAACTCCTCTTTCTTTTTCTTCAGGAGCGGAATCAATAGCATCTACTGTTGTTCCTTTATCAATAAGCCCTTTTAAATGAAGAGCATTAATAATTGCTGCTGTAAGAGTGGTTTTACCATGGTCAACATGACCGATAGTTCCCACATTTACATGATTTTTTGATCTATCAAATGTTCCTTTTGCCATATTTTTATATTTAGTAATTAATAATAATTTTTAATTTAAGATTTACAAAGGTAATGTTAGCACATTTTTTAAAACTTGTAAACAGTGTTTATGTAACGCATTATCCCCTCTTTTCTATTATTTCTTGTGCAATATTGTGAGGAATTTCTTTATAACTGTCAAACTCCATTGAGTAGTTTCCTCTTCCTTGTGTCAATGAACGAAGAGTTGTTACATATCCAAACATTTCTGCTAACGGAACTTTTGCTCTAATAACTTTCTGTGGAAGTTTTCCTTTGGTATCTTCAGTGGCTTCTACTTCTCCTCTTCGGGAAGAAATATCTCCCATAACATCTCCAAGGTAATCTGCTGGAATAATAACTTCTATCTTCATAAACGGTTCAAGTAAAACTGGATCTGCTTGCTGATACGCTTTTTTAAATCCCATTGCTCCAGCAATCTTAAACGCCATCTTGGAAGAATCAACTTCGTGATAAGAACCATCATATAAAGTTGATTTAATGTTAACAACTGAGTATCCTGCTAAAATTCCTTCATCCATAGTTTCTTGAATTCCTTTCTCTACTGCTGGAATGTATTCCTGAGGGATTGCTCCTCCTTTTATTTCGTTAACAAATTCCAACTTCTTATCTCCGTCAGGGAAAGGTTCAATGCGAAGCTTAACATGACCATACTGTCCTCTTCCTCCTGACTGCTTAACATATTTTTCTTCTGCTTCTGCTGGTTTTTTAATTGTTTCTTTATATGACACTTGAGGTTGACCAACATTTGCTTCAACTTTAAACTCTCTCTTCATTCGGTCAACAATAATATCAAGGTGAAGTTCTCCCATTCCAGAAATAACTGTTTCTCCAGTATCTTCATCTCCCTTAACTCTAAAAGTAGGATCTTCTTCTGATAATTTTCTAAGCGCAGTTCCCATTTTTTCTTGATCTTCTTTTGTTTTTGGTTCAATTCTAATAGAAACAACTGGTTCTGGGAAGGTCATCTCTTCTAACATAATAGGATTTGCATCATTACACAAAGTATGTCCTGTTGAGACCCCTTTTAATCCAACTGCAGCAACAATATCACCAGCATATATATCAGTAATTTCTTCTCTTTTATCAGCGTGCATTCTTAAAACACGACTAACTCTTTCTTTATCTCCAGTGTTTGCATTTAAAAGGTGTGCTCCTCCTGATAACTTACCAGAATAAACTCTCATAAAGGCCAAGTTTCCAACATAAGGATCATTTGCTAATTTAAAAACAAGTGCTGAAAATGGCTCTTCGTCAACAAGTTTTCTTGATATCTCTTTTCCTGTTTTTGGCTCTACTCCCTCAACTGGACGAAGATCTTCTGGAGATGGGAAGTATCGGCAAACAGCATCAAGAACTGGTTGAATTCCTTTGTTTTTTAAAGAAGAACCACAGAAAAGAGGAACTACATTGTAGTTAAGAACTCCTTTTCTTAGTGCTCCTATTATTTCTTCATTAGTTATCTCTCCTCCTTCCATATATCTATCAAAAAGTTTTTCGTCTTCAGTAACTACCTTTTCAACCATCTGACTTCTCCACTTTTCAACTTCTTCTTTCTTTTCTTCAGGAACTTCTTCTTCTCTTATTTTCTCTCCAAATTCTCCATCAAAAATAATTAATTTCCTTGTTATCAGATCTATTACTCCTTGAAAAGAATCTTCTTCTCCTAAAGGAATCTGAACTGGAAGAACATCAGGGGTTAATTTTTCTTTTATAGAATCAAGAGAGTCAATAAAAGATGCTCCGAACTTATCCATCTTATTTAAAAAACATATTCTTGGAACATTATACTTGTCTGCCTGTCTCCAAACTGTTTCTGATTGTGGCTCAACTCCTGCTGCTCCATCAAAAACAACAACCGCTCCGTCAAGAACACGAAGCGCTCTCTGAACTTCAACGGTAAAGTCAATATGTCCAGGAGTATCTATTATATTTATTCTGTATTCGTTTTCTTTAGCTTTCTCCTTGTCAGATGGTGTCCAAAAACAAGTTGTTGCCGCTGATGTAATCGTAATTCCTCTTTCTCTCTCCTGTTCCATCCAATCCATTATTGACTCTCCAGAGTGTGTTTCTCCTATCTTGTGAGAAATTCCTGTATAAAACAAAATTCGCTCAGTAACCGTTGTTTTACCAGCATCAATATGCGCTATAATTCCAATATTTCTATATTTTTCTACAGGATATTCTCTTGACATAATATAATTAATTTTCAATTACCAATTTTCAATTTTCAATAAATTTTCAATTTCTTAATTTCCAAATGTTAAACTCTAAATCCTAATATCTAAATTCTAAACAAATACTAATGACTAAAATTCAAAATTCAAAACAATCGTTATCCTTCACTCTCCACTCTCTGTCATTCCCGCGAAAGCGGGAATCCAGTTTTGGATTTTTGTCATTTAATCATTTGAAAATTCATTGAAAATTGTCAAATTGAAAATTGAAAATTTTACTTTTATTTTGCTAAATATGCGAAAGCTCTGTTTGCTTTTGCCATTTTGTGTACATTTTCTTTCTTTCTAATTGCTTCGCCTTCATTTCTTGAGGCGTTAGCAATTTCTTCAAAAAGCTTTATCTTCATTGGTTTTCCTTTCTTTGATCTTGCTGCTCCAATAATCCAGCGGAAAGATAAACTGATCGCTCTTTTATTGGTAACTTTCATTGGAACTTGATAAGTTGCTCCCCCTACTCTTTTTGATCTTACTTCAGTATCAGGAGAAACATTGCTTATTGCTTTTTCAAAAACAGCCATCGGATCTTGCTTTTCTTTCTTTTTTATCTCTTCCAAAGCACCATAAACCACTTTTCTTGCAACATCCTTCTTTCCGTCTTTCATTATCTGGTTTATAAACTTGGAAAGCAAAACGCTGTTATAAAGCGGATCTGGCTTTATCTCTTGTAGCTTATAACTCTTTTTTCCTTTTTCTTCTAATAACATAATATTAATTAAATTTTCAATTTCTTAATTTCCAAATACTTAGATTTTGGATTTTGTAATTTGATATTTTTTTATTTGAAAATTGTCAAATTGAAAATTGAAAATTTTTACTATTACTTCTTCTCTTCTTGTGGTCTTTTTGTTCCGTATTTACTTCTTCCTTCTTTTCTTCCTTCAACTCCAGTTGCATCAAGTGCTCCACGAACAATGTGATAACGAACACCGGGAAGATCTTTAACTCTTCCTCCTCTCATTAATACAACAGAGTGCTCTTGAAGTTTGTGTCCTTCTCCAGGAATGTATGCTGTTACTTCAGCTCCGTTTGAAACACGAACTCTGGCAACTTTACGAAGAGCAGAGTTAGGCTTCTTAGGAGTAATCGTTGTAACTTTTATACAAACCCCTCTTTTAAATGGGGAAGGATACTGTGACTTTCTGTTTCTTACATTATTAAACCCAAAAGAGAGAGCAGGAGATTTATCCTTCTTCTCTTTACTTTTTCTTCCTTTTCTAATTAATTGATTTATTGTTGGCATATCTAATATTTGCTAGAATTAGGGGGTGCAAGATACAAACTAAATAATCTTTAGCGGAATCAATTTTATTCATACTCAAGGCGTGAGTGATAAAAGGTATTGCCAAATACCTTGTTCGCGAACAACGCAGAATATGGATAAAATTGATCCGCCCTACGGGAATCTCAAAAATAAAC